>DKAX01000093.1 GCA_002450975.1 Proteobacteria bacterium UBA6915 | reverse complement strand
GTAGCGGCGCTCCCAGGCGCGCAATGTCACGGCATTAACGCCGGTGATCTCGGACACGGTACCAATCGGGTAGAGGCCGCCGTTGGGTTGCTGTTCTGCCATATTCAAATCCGCTGCTTTGCTGTACAAAACTTGTACAAAATGTAGAATACTTGTACAAGTTTGTCAAATAGTCTATCTTCAGCACAATGAAACAAAGACTTAAACAACCCTGGGTCTGTACAAGACTTGTACAAACCCTGAGCGCTAAGGCGCTTACTGAGCCAGGAGGTCACGATGGCAAGGCAAGAGAATGACTTTCTCTCGGAATTGATACTGTGGCGAAATAATCCGGAGCATGCCGAGCAGGTTCGAGAGAAGGCCGAAGCAGGGAATGTGCATGCGCAATATGCGCTGGGCCTGATGTACGCGGAAGGCCGCGGTCTCAAGCAGGATGAGTCTCAGGCTTATGTCTGGTTATCCCGCGCCGCCGCGCAGGGTGATCAGGATGCGGTGACCCTGCGCTATGTGCTGTTATCGCAGATGAGCGCCGGGCAGATCGCCGCGGCGGTCCGCCAACTCAAGCAAGACCATTAACCGCGAGGAGAACGAGCATGCGTGGCATATTATTTTTTCTGGTAGTGATGATTTTCTACGGTAGCTCCGTGCAGGCAGAAACCAGGAATTGTCCCGATACGCTGAATTTTACCGTGCGCTCGCTGAATGATGAGCAACAGGTGAATCTCTGTGAGGCCTATGCCGGCAAGGTGGTGCTGATTGTGAATACCGCCAGCAAATGTGCCTTCACGTCGCAATATGAAGGGCTGGAAGCCCTGTATGCAACCTACAAGGACCGTGGTCTGGTTGTCCTGGGTTTTCCGTCAAACGACTTCGCCAATCAGGAGCCGGGCACGNNGGGGTGCAGTTTCCGATGTTTGCCAAAACCCGGGTGAGAAAAAACCAGGCGGATCCGCTGTATCAAAAGCTGGGCGAAACAGCCGGTGCCTGGCCTAAGTGGAATTTCCATAAGTATCTGCTGGACCGTGAGGGTCAGTTAGTTGGAAGTTATGGCGGCTTCACCGGGCCCCAAAGCAACAAACTGGTGAAACAGATCGAATCACTTTTGTAACCAGCGTGTTGTGCTCAGGTACCGGAGCGAATGTGATGGCGATAATACTGCAGGGCCTGTTCACGGCTGGATTTCAGATCCAGCAGGGGCTCGGGATAATCCCTGCCAATCAATACCCCGCTCGCTTGTTGAATCAGTGGTGGAGTAAGTTCTGGCTGATGAATAAATTTTGTTGGCAAGCCAGCCAGTTCCGGCACCCAGCGANNCCAGCGACGAATATACTCGCCACGAGGATCAAATTTCTGGCTCTGCAACACGGGATTAAAAATGCGGAAATAAGGGGCGGCGTCGACGCCGCAACCGGCGACCCATTGCCAGTTCATGGAATTCTGCGCCAGGTCAGCATCCACCAGGGTGTCCCAGAACCATCTGGCACCGAGTTCCCAGTGAATGCCGGCATTTTTACTCAGGAGTGAGGCGACGATCATGCGCACACGGTTATGCATCCAGCCGGTTTGCCACAACTGGCGCATACCGGCATCGATTATTGGAAATCCGGTCCGCCCCTGTTGCCAGGCTTTTAGCAGGCGTGAGTTAGTTCGGCGCTGCCAGGGAAAATGGTCGTAACGGGAATTAAAAGGTTTATCGGTGGTGGTGGGGAAATGCCACAGAATGTGATGGGCGAAATCGCGCCAGACCAGTTGGCGTAACAGTGCAGCCGCACCGGCTTGGGCCGTCTTACGTCGCTGCAATTGCATCAGAGTATGCGCAACTTGCCTGGCACTGAGTTCGCCAAAGTGCAAATAGGGTGATAACTGACTGGTGCCAGCAATATCAGGTCGATCGTGGGCAGCGGGATAACCGGCGATGATCTCGCTGGTATGTGTCTGCAGTTGTTGCAAGGCGGCTTGTTCACCCACCTGCCAGGATTGGCGCAGGCCTTTGTCCCACGGCAGTTTGGGTAACAACTCAAGTTTGCCAAGGGCGATTGAAGACAGGCGTGTCGGGACCGCGGGTAACCGGCGTGGCGCAGGCAACAATCCCGGCAAGCTAAAGTGTTGTTGATGGGTGCGCCAAAATGGTGTGAAAACTTTAAATGGCTGGCCGGCTTTGTTATGAATGCTGTCCGGTTCAACCAACACGTTGCCATTATAGAGGGTGAAGTCGATATCCGCGGTGCGCAGTGCCCGTTGGATTTTGTTATCGCGTTCTATTGCGGCGGGGCTATAACAGCGGGTGGTATACACGGCCGTGGCGCCAGTCTGTTCGATAAGTCGTTGCAATTGTTCGCGACTGTCGCCGCGGCGCAGGACTAGGCGACTGCCCCGTTGTTTGAGATCGCGAGCCAGTGATGCCAGACTGTGATGCAGCCACCAGCGACTGGCGGCGCCGGGTTGCCATTGAGCTTCTTCATGCGGGGCATGGATATAGACAGGAATGATACGTTCGCCATGTTTGACAGCTGCATACAAAGCCGGATTATCCTGCAGGCGCAGGTCGGTGCGAAACCAGGCAATGATCGTGGTTTTGTTAGCCATAAGTCAGGGTATAAGAGATAAGGCGATCATCGACTAATAATGAAGTGTCGTAACAAGCCTGACAAGTAAATAAAACACTGATGAATACTGTGGATGTCAATGCATAAAATACAAATCGGAATCAGCAGTTGCCTGCTGGGTGAGGAAGTGCGCTATGACGGCGGCCATAAGCGTAATGTTTATATTACCGGCACCTTGTCAAGGTACTTTGATTTCAAGGCTATTTGTCCCGAAATGGCAATTGGCCTTGGCGTACCACGCCCTACCATTCGACTGGTGGATAAGGGTTCAGGTATTCGTGTGTTGGGTGTGAATGATGCCAGCCTGGATGTGACCGACAAGCTGCGTACCTTCAGTCAAGATGCAATCGCAAGGTTACAGACATTATCCGGATATATTCTTAAAAAGGATTCGCCCAGTTGCGGCATGGAACGAGTGCGTGTTTACAATTCCAATGAAATGCCGGAAAAGCGTGGCCGCGGGATTTTTGCCGAGACCTTGATTAACGCCTTGCCAACCCTGCCAGTAGAAGAGGAAGGCCGGTTAATTGATCCGGTATTACGGGAAAACTTTATTGAAAGAGTCTTTATTTATTATCGTTGGCAGCAATTGATAAGCAGCGGCTTGACCGCGAATAAACTGGTTGAATTTCATACCCAACACAAATTCAACTTGCTGGCGCATGATGAAACGACCTATCGCCAGCTTGGTCGCATGGTAGCAGAACTCAACAAAGATAATCTGCAGGCAGTCGCCAATAATTATCTGGACTTGTTAATGACGGGTCTGAAGAAACCGGCGACACGCAAACGCCATACCAATGTGCTGATGCATGTAATGGGGTTTTTCAAGAACCAGTTATCCGGCGATGATAAACAGGAAATGCTGGAGTTGTTGGAAGCTTATCGTCGTGGGCAACTGCCTTTGATTGTACCTATCACCATGTTGAAACATCATTTACGGCGCTTTCCGCACCCCTATATT
>DKAX01000175.1 GCA_002450975.1 Proteobacteria bacterium UBA6915 | reverse complement strand
GGTGGAGGAGCCCACCTCGCCGGCCACGGTCTTTTGTTTGAAATAGTTGAGGGCGATGTAGCCCCAGATGTCCCGGTTGAAATCGATCAAAATGGTATTGAAACGGCTCAGGGCCTGGAACATCTCGGCGATGTAATCATGCGGCTCGATCTGGGTGGTATAGGGATTCCAGGTCAGCCCCAGAGAGGTGACGAAAGCCTGTGCCAGAGCCTGCCAGTCGACTTCGGGATAGGCGCTCAGGTGGGCGTTATAGTTGCCGACAGCTCCGTTGATTTTGCCCAGCAGCTCGACGGCGGCGAATTGGTCACGCTGACGCTTGAGGCGATAGGCGACGTTGGCCATCTCCTTGCCGATGGTCGAGGGTGAGGCCGGCTGGCCGTGGGTGCGTGACAGCATGGGGGCGTCCGCATAGTCATGGGCCAGTTTCTGGATGGCGGTTATCAGCTCATCCATCTGCGGCAGCAGCACCTGTTGACGGGCAGCGCGCAGCATCAGGCCGTGAGAGAGATTATTGATATCCTCGCTGGTGCAGGCGAAGTGCAGGAATTCACTGATTTTGCCCAACTCCTTGTGGTCGGCAATCTTCTCCTTGAGGAAATACTCCACCGCCTTGACGTCATGATTGGTGGTGCGCTCGATGTTTTTTACACGTTGCGCATCTTCCACACTGAACTCGTCGACGATCTTGTTCAGATCATTGATGGCGTGTTCGCTCAGGGCGGGGACTTCGGCAATCTTCGACTCCCGTGCCAGGGCCTGCAGCCAGCGGACCTCCACCAGGACGCGGTGCCTGATCAGGGCGTATTCACTGAAGATGGGGCGCAGCTCCTCGGTCTTGTTGCCGTAGCGGCCGTCGACGGGGGAAATGGCGGTGAGAGAGGACAATTCCATAACAGGCTCCGAAGCTTGAGAGTCGATACGTTGGGGCCGCAATGATACAACATCTACGGGCCAAAGGGGTGTTTTACCTATGGGTGACGGCCGGAATCCATAGTATTACTCTCAGAAAAAATTTCTTGCCGGGCCGATAGCCCATTAGGACTATGTTCGAGGCGGAAAATACGTTATTTTATAACGCTTTTTCCGCACACCCTTAAGGGGGTGTGTCGCACAGAATTGAGATCCAGCCAAGAAGGAAAAGAACAGCTTATGTTAGAAGCCTATCGTGCCCACGTCGCGGAACGTGCCAAAGAGGGGCTGCCGCCCAAGCCCCTGGATGCCCAACAGACTGCCCAGTTGGTTGAGCTGCTCAAGCAACCCGCCAAGGGCGAGGAAGATACCCTGCTGGAGTTGTTGATTCATCGGGTACCGCCCGGGGTGGATGAGGCGGCCTATGTGAAGGCCGGATTTCTAACGGCCGTTGCCAAGGGCGAGGCCAAGTGCCCCTTGATCGATGCCAAACGGGCCACCGAATTATTGGGTACCATGTTGGGCGGTTATAACATCCAGCCCTTGATTGCCCTGCTGGACAATGAGGCCCTGGCGCCGGTTGCCGCTGAGGCCTTGTCCCACACCTTGTTGATCTTCGATGCCTATCATGATGTGGCCGAAATGGCCAAGAAGAATCCCTGGGCGAAAAAGGTGATCGAGGCCTGGGCCAATGGCGACTGGTTTACCCGTCGTGCCGCCCTGCCGGAGGAGATCACCGTTACCGTATTCAAGGTCCCCGGCGAGACCAATACCGACGATTTATCGCCGGCCTCGGAGGCCTGGAGCCGCCCCGATATTCCGCTGCACGCCAAGGCCATGCTAGTGCACAAGATGCCCGACGGTTTGGCTACCATTGAAAAGCTCAAGGCCAAGGGCCATCCCCTGGCCTATGTGGGCGACGTGGTCGGTACCGGCTCGTCGCGTAAATCGGCTATTAATTCCGTGTTATGGCATATGGGCCAGGATATTCCCTATGTACCTAACAAGCGCCAGGGCGGCGTGGTGTTGGGCGGCAAGATTGCGCCGATCTTTTTCAATACCGCCGAGGATTCCGGTGCGCTGCCCATCGAGTGCAATGTAGATGGGCTCAATATGGGCGACGTCATCAAGATCCGTCCCCATGACGGTGTTATCACCAACGAGGCGGGCAAAGAGCTGGCTCGCTTTGAACTCAAGCCCACCACCCTGGCCGACGAGGTTCAGGCGGGTGGTCGCATCCCGTTGATCATCGGTCGCTCGCTGACCGACAAGACGCGCGAGGCGCTGGGACTGAAACCTTCAGAGTTATTCCGCCGTCCGGTGGCACCTAAGGACAGTGGCAAGGGCTTTACCCTGGCGCAGAAGATGGTTGGTCGCGCCTGCGGCGTAAAAGGCGTGCGTCCCGACACCTATTGCGAGCCACGCATCACCACCGTGGGCTCGCAGGATACCACCGGTGCCATGACCCGTGACGAGTTGAAGGAGCTGGCTTGCCTGGGTTTCTCCTCGGATTTGGTCATGCAGAGTTTCTGTCATACCGCCGCCTATCCCAAGCCGGTGGATATCCGCCTGCAACATGAGTTGCCCGATTTCATCCGTAACCGTGGCGGTGTCTCTTTGCGACCCGGTGACGGTGTCATCCACTCCTGGCTGAACCGCATGTTGTTGCCCGACACCGTCGGCACCGGCGGCGATTCCCACACCCGTTTCCCCATCGGTATCAGCTTCCCCGCCGGTTCCGGTCTGGTGGCCTTCGCCGCCGCCCTGGGGGTGATGCCCCTGGATATGCCCGAATCGGTGCTGGTGCGCTTCAAGGGTAAGATGCAGCCGGGTATCACCCTGCGTGACCTGGTCAATGCCATTCCCTATGTCGCCATTCAGCAGGGCCTGCTGACAGTGGAGAAAAAGGGCAAGAAGAATATTTTCTCCGGCCGCGTGTTGGAGATAGAAGGTTTGCCTGATCTCAAAGTGGAGCAGGCCTTTGAACTGGCCGACGCCACTGCCGAACGCTCGGCCAACGGTTGTACCGTCAAGCTCAACAAGGAGCCGGTGATGGAGTATCTCAACTCCAACGTCACCTTGTTGAAGTGGATGATTGCCAATGGCTATGGCGATGAGCGTACCCTGCAACGGCGCATCGACGCCATGCAGGAGTGGTTGAAGAAACCGCAGTTGCTGGAGGCGGATGCCAATGCAGAGTACGCCGCGGTGATCGAGGTCGATATGAACGCTATCAAAGAGCCTCTGTTGGCCTGTCCCAATGATCCAGATGATATCAAACCGTTGTCGGCGGTGGCCGGTGAAAAGATCAACGAGGTGTTTATCGGTTCCTGCATGACCAACATCGGTCACTACCGTGCCGCCGGCAAGGTGCTGGAGGGCAAGGGCGCCGTGCCAACCCGTTTGTGGATTGCGCCGCCCACGCGCATGGACCAGCATCAATTGACGGAAGAGGGCGTCTATTCGGTCTTTGGCCAATCGGGTGCGCGCATGGAGACCCCCGGTTGTTCACTGTGCATGGGTAACCAGGCCCGTGTGGCGGATAACGCCAAGGTGGTTTCCACCTCGACTCGCAATTTTCCCAATCGTCTGGGTAAGAACGCCGATGTCTATCTGGCCTCGGCGGAGCTGTCTGCGGTAGCGGCGTTGTTGGGACATATCCCGACGGTTGCCGAATACATGGAGCATTTGCATAAACTGGAACCCATGGCCGGTGATATCTATCGCTATCTCAACTTCCATGAGATTGCCGAGTACAAAAAGGTGGCGGACAAGGTGATTCCCATCGTATCGGCATAACGCGTTATGTGAGGAAAAAGAAAAGGGCAACCATGGGTTGCCCTTTTTTGTGTCCTAAACTTTTGACTTGCGTCTAGCGTTCACCGCGTAACTTGGCATTAATCTCCTGCGACGCTTTCACACCCAGTTTTTCCAAAGTTTCATAGATTGCCCGACGATCTTTGTTTTCCAGGGTATCAGAGTCACTGGCGATAAAGGTGGCGCCCTTGGGAACCTGTAGCGTCACGGTAACCTTGGCCAGCTGTATCGACTCGATCAGTGCGACTTCGAATGCTATATAACCACCGGTTTTCTCCTGTTCGGTGGGTACATTGAGATCGGTACGTTTGAATCTGAAATTTCCTGTATTGGTCAATTCCGCCAGGGCCACATCGGTTACCGCAGACACCATCTCTTTTTGGGGCAGGGGATACCAGGACTGGTTGGAGAAGTTGGTCAATACGGTCAGCTCGTAGGTCTTTTTCTCCAGATCCAAAGGCCCGTTGTTGGGTTGCACGACGGGTTCTGGTGGGGCGGCGACGACAGGGGTGCTATGGGCGACCAAGCGTTTGCGTACCCGTTCAGGCGAGACGTCATAGCCATCACCTGAAACCAG
>DKAX01000258.1 GCA_002450975.1 Proteobacteria bacterium UBA6915 | reverse complement strand
CCAGGGCATTGATCGTCTCCACTTATTCAATTACAGTCAGAATAAATGTGTTACCTATGTCCTGGCACGTTTGTTACCCATGTATCCGGTCTATACACCGAAACGAAAGTGACCCGGCCCGGCGTCCGGGAACGCCGTTCAATTTAGCTTCGCGTAGCGAAACAAAACCGCCCCTCATCCTAACCTTCTACCCATCAAGGAGATACTGAAAAGAGTTCAAGTAGGTCCGATTAGCGCAGCGTAATCGGACGTATGCCATTTATCCCCAGGGACGATAGTCTTCACCTTTTATCTTCAATTTAAAGAATACAAGCCCTTCATAAAATGATTACTAATCGATAAATGGGCTTATTTCCGAACGAAGCAGACATGCCCGTATTTCGGAGGATTGACATGAATATAATCAATATGCTTTTTGTGATCCAATCTATTTGATCATGCGTCCGATTACGCTGCGCTAATCGGACCTACTGGTTCTGCACTGTAGAATCCCTGCGGGTTTAATTCAGCATTTCTTCGCCAAATACGCTCAGGTCCCGTCCGAAAACGGCATTAAATTACAGCCTCGCGCAGCGAATCATTCACAAACAAAAAAAGGGGGAGTGAATCTCTTCACTCCCCCCCTTTTCCAATCACATCCAATCAGCCCTGAATCTCTGCATTATGATAAACATCCTGCACATCGTCGCAATCGTTGAGCATATCGAGAAACTTTTCAAACAGGGCTACATCGTCGCCGCTGACGGTACAACTGGTCTGCGGGATGAAGGTAATCTCATCGACCTCAAACTCGATCTCACCCAGCAGCTCGGTCAGGGCCGACTTGGCCTTGAAGTATTCATTGGGCGGGGTCAGGACGGTCAACATACCGTCTTCGTTTTCGATGTCGCTGACGTCGACGTCGGCGTTCATCAGGGCCTCCAGCACGGCCTCTTCGTCACCATGCTTGAAGACCAACACGGCGCGCTGGTCGAACATGTGGGCGACGGCACCGGGGGCGCCAATCTTGGCCTTGGCCTTGGTGAAACACAGACGCACATCGTTGAAGGTGCGGGTGTTGTTATCGGTCAGGCAGTCGACGATGACATTGCAGCCGCCGGGGCCGAAGCCTTCATAGCGAGCCGGGACAAAGTCCTCACCACCGGCGCCGCTGGCCTTGTCCAGGGCCTTTTCAATAACATGGGCAGGCACCTGGTCTTTTTTGGCCTTGTCGATCAGGCGACGCAGGGCCAAGTTGGCGGAGGGGTCGGCCCCACCGCTCTTGGCGACCACATAGATCTCGCGGCCGTATTTGGAATAGACCTTGGTCTTGGCGGCCGCTGTGCGGGCCATGGATTCTTTACGGTTCTGATAGGCTCTTCCCATAACAATCACCTTTAAAACTGGTTTGGAACTGGTTTGAAACCGGGTAAACAATTAAAAGCCGGAGGATTCTACTCGATCGGGGCCTGCCAAGTCCAAATTTTCCGGGAAGGCGACACCATTTCTAACGCCGTCACATTTTAATCACTGGATTTCGCAATGGAAATGGCTATGCTGACCGGACCACGCATTCTTAACAGCTTTGGACTCACTATAAAAGGAATAACTGATGATAAAAACAAACGTACTCCCGTTGCTCTGGCTGTTGTCGTCCACCCTGGCGCCAAACCTGGCCAACTCCGCAACCCAACCCATCGATAAAATAGAGGCCTATGGCGTCTATGTGGTCGCCGACACCGGTTACGTCAAGGTAAGCCCCTACCAGCACAATGACCGCTTTGTCGATTTCAAATACCTGGCGGAGATTCCCTCGGTCAAACGGGCCGATCAGGGCCTGAAGCTGATCGTCTTCAACAAGGACTTCAGCGAAAGCAATTTCCTGTTCGAACTGCGCCCGGTGCAGACCGTGGTCGACATCAAGGAGGTCAAGTTCTCCACCAAACCGCTGGCGGACAAAGATATGTATGAGCTGACTCTCGAGGGTCCAGTCCCCGACGGCACCATGCTGCATGTCTATTCCGGTTATTTTTTCTTCGATACCCTGGGCGCCATCATGCTGGGCGACACCCAGGAGCAACTGGTCACATATTTCAAACGTGACGACCTGAAAGACGCCTATGCGGTCGACGCCTACCTGGATGATGCCTTGAAGGCCTTTCCCGCCAACGGCGAGCTGAAGAAACTCAAGGCCCATTGGGCAGGCAAGGCCGAAGAGGAAAAAGACCTGCGCGACTACGGCTACGTGGAGGAAAAATGGCGCCAATACCAGGAGACGGAAAAACTGAAACTAAAGGTACGTTATCTGGAGCAGATGATGGGCGAGATCAACGGTTATCTGCGCGATCACCCTAACGGTGCCAAGGCCAAGGAGGCCAAGGAGCGTGCCGCCTATGCCGAGAGGAAGATTCCCGAATACCAGAAACAGATTTAAACGCCGGACTCACAGACGCCGTATCCCGCAGGGGTACGGCGTTTTTTATTCAGCCCATCATCCACAGTAAAACGATAAACACCACGGACAACAATGTACCCACGGGCAGGTACCACAAGCTTGCCACCGCGATCGCCATAGCCAGATGCGTTGCACCGGCAAAGCTGCTGTGCAAAATGATAATGGAAACCAGCCAGGCAACGCCGAAGACGATGAACAAAGGCCCCAGACTCAGGGGATCGATATCGGCAAACTCGAACACCTTGCGCCAGGGACCGGGTTGGGGCGGTCCCATATACTTGCCCTTGAGCATGACGTGGATACCGTCGGCCAACATCCACAGGCCGTTGAGCAAGGCAATTATCGTCAAGGCGATTTTCATATCACCTCCCTGTTTCGATTATTGACCTTGCAGCATGCCAAAACAAGGGCCTCGATACGAGCCCCTTAATCTTCGCTAAAGAATTGTTGCTAAAAGCCCATGCCGTGCGAATCCCTGAGCAATGGCTAGTGCAACACAAACAATCAGTGCGAATGCCCGGAACGATCCTCCTCGGGACCAGAGTCATCGTCGGACAACGGGGCTTCTTCCTCCAACTCGTCATCGGCGCGCACCAACACAATATCCTCATCCAGAGCCTCTGCTTCATGGATGGCATCGGCCGCCAGTTCTACGGGCTGCTCTTCGTCCTCGTTGTCGGCGCTCAACAGGCCGGTTTCATCTACGGCAATCTCATCATCCAATGCCTCTTCCTGGATGACAAAGGCCAGCGAAGCTACCGGTTTACCCTCGGCATCGACGATCAAGTCCTCGTCGGTCAAGGCGGCGACGCTGCGCTCCTCGTCTTCGACCAGGTTTTCTGCATCGCCCCCACCCTCGACCTGCGCCACGACAGCCAGTCCGGCCTCGTCACCCTCACCACTGTGCCCCTCGGCCCCCAGTTCCATCTCAACATTAATACTGTCGATATCCTTGATCTCCGCCAGTGACGGCAGCTCATCCAGGTTGCGCAGGTTGAAGTGATCGAGAAACTGGCGGGTGGTGGCGAACATGGCCGGCTTACCCGGCAGGTCGCGGTGACCGACCACGCGTATCCACTCGCGCTCCTGCAGGGTCTTGATGATGGTGCTGCTGACGCTGACGCCGCGGATATCTTCGATATCGCCGCGCGTGATCGGCTGACGGTAAGCGATCACCGCCAGGGTCTCCATCAGGGCACGCGAATAACGCGAGGGTTTTTCCTCCCACAGACGACCTACCCACGGGGCCATGGTGTCGCGCACCTGGAACCGGAAACCGCTGCTGATCTCTTTCAATTCGATGCCACGCTGGTGGTAGTCGGCCTGCAACTCGGCGATGGCCTTAAGCAGAGCCTCTTTATCCGGTTGCTCATCCTCGCCAAACAGGGATTGCAGGCGGGCAATGTCCAGGGACTGACCGGAGGCGAGCAGCGCCGCCTCGATGATGTTTTTTAATTGAATCTCGCCGATACTCATTAGACGTGTGCCTTCACATGGATAATGCCGTAGGTTTCAGTTTGGATGATTTCGATCAACGACTCCTTGATCAGCTCAAGAATCGCCAACAGGGTGACCACCACGCCGCGCCGTCCCTCCTCCACCTGGAACAAGCGGGTAAACTCCACATAGCGCTCTCCCTGCAGGGTGGACAGCACCCGTGACATGCGCTCGCGCACCGACAGCGGTTCCATTTTCACGTGGTGGTGGGAAAACATCTGCGCGCGTGCCATGACATCCTTCAGGGCGAACATCAGGTCGCGCATGGTCGGTTGCGGCAAGGGCTTGTTGCGTGACTTTTCGTC
>DKAX01000161.1 GCA_002450975.1 Proteobacteria bacterium UBA6915 | reverse complement strand
TTGAATGATGCGCTGCTGCGTGGCAGAAGGCTCAACCAGTAGAACATCGAGTTGGGAGAAATCGGACATCTACCCCTCCTGGGTTCTGTTTATAAAAACAGTGATGCTTATCAACTGCACTTTGTCGAATGCGCAATAACCACGCGATACATCGAAAAATTCGCCCATTGAATTAAATTAGTTTTTTTGTTGAAAAAGGATTGGATCGCAACATGGCGACGGAAAATTAGAAAAAACTTGCACAAGGTCAAAGGATTATTGGATAGGGAAGTACTGGCACCTGAAATGTAATTAAATGTAAAGCCAAAAAAAAGGGCCGGCAAGGTGCCGGCCCGAAGTCCTCTGGTTAATGAGGATAGGGGGGGTTGGTAATCAGGCAGCCAGGCCACACTTCATGTTGCCGGGCACTGACTCCTTGATGCGCTTGGGCATATCCAGGTTCAGGCCGTTCATGATGGCAACAAACTCCTCTTTGGATTTGTTGTTGCCCAGGCGTGGGTTGTTGGCCTTCTCTTCACCGATGGTCGACATGGTAAGACCGATGTAGTCATGGCCGGGGTAGACCTTGGTGCTGTCAGGCTGGCTGAACAGCTTGCTGTGGATGGAGTCATACAGCTGGGCCGGGTCGCCGGACTGGAAGTCGGTGCGGCCGCAGGCGCCAATCAGCAAGGTGTCGCCGGTGAACAACATATCGCCTACCTGGTAGCTGGTACAGGTGTTGGTGTGACCGGGTGTGTATAAGGCCTTGATCTCGATGTCACCGACCTTCAGTACATCGCCGTCATTGATCAGCACGTCGGCACACTTCACTTCAGAGGCTGCGTTGACCACAACCTTAACGTCACCCAGCAACTGGCGCATGGAACCGGCGCCGGTCACATGGTCGGCGTGTACGTGGGTCTCGATGGCATATTTCAATTTCAGACCCAGGCCTTCCAGTACCTTGACGTCACGGTCGATGCGCTCGCGCACGCTGTCAATCAAGGCGGCTTCCTTGGTCTTCTCATCGGCAATCAAATAGGTGTAGGTGCCGGTATCCTGGTCGAACAGTTGACGGAAAATCATAGTTATCTCCTTCGTAGCTGTTAGTTTCTATAAGATGGTTTTATGACAGTGGCCGATTAACAACGGAAGAAGTTGTGGATCGAGCCCATATCACGTACGTGGTTGAAACCGGCGCTCAGCAGCATATTGGCGGCCAAGGCGCTGCGGCCACCACTGGCACAGTAAACGATGATCGGACGCTCAGGATTGAGTGAGCTGATAAAGTTACCCAGGGCCTGTACCGGGATGTTGCGTGCGCCAGGCACGGAACCGCCGGCGAATTCCATCTCGGAACGGACATCGATCAACTGGGCACCCTGGGTGATCAGGTGGCGCGCTTCGGGACATTGGATCTGCATGGTGTCTGTCTCCTCTTTGTGTATATGCACATTATCGGTCTTTAAAAAACCGTGCTTGATGTGTATATGCACGGTTCGGTTCTTAAAAATGGCCATGGTTGTTACACCATGGCCGTCATTGGAAAAAAGTATATTAGCCGTTACTTATGTTGTCAAGCGTAAAACTCAAGAATGTCTAAATTTCAGTCTAAATACTCTATAAACAATCAGTTAGGCTCGGTTCCAAGGCATCTTGGCGACGGCGTTGGCCATGGCGCAAGTACCGGTCAGACCGGCCAGCATCATGCCAATACCCATGCCAGCAGCCAGGATACCGAAGTTAGGATTCACCACCAGGCTCATGATGGAGAACAACAGGACCATCACACCCATCAATAATTGGGTCTGACGCATCAGGGTCAACTTGGGTTTGCTGGCACTGTTTACTGGCTTACCGGCGTTGGTCCAGGCCTTGATACCACCGGGATAGACCTTATAGTCTGCCGCCTGGGAGTAACCGAAGCCCTGGGCCAGGTTGAATGCATTCTCGGCACGCTTGCCGGAATAGCACATCAGCACCACCTCTTTGTCACGCAACTGCTTCAACACACCGGGAGCGGTGGTGCTGAAGGAGGAGAGGGGTACGTTGATAGAGTCGGGGGCATGCCCGGCTTCAAATTCATCACGTTCACGTACATCGATAATGACTTGATTGTCCACGTAGAATCCTCTTTTAATTAGTTAATCATTAAATGCTAATATACAACAGATTAATAAAAAGTATAATAATTTTTTATGATTAAACCATAATTCCTGATTATCGCACTGAAGAATTATGGGGGTATTGGGGGGGGCTGGCGGGCCGTTGGTTCCGCTAGTTGGGGAGGTGCTCCGCTACTTCCTGGGGAAAGTCCAGGGTATTTCCTGTATGTGTGTCCGCACTAGGTGCTGACCTGCAGCGGTGTAGCCTGGATGGAACGCAGAGACTGTGAAAGTATTCCAATCCCTAACCAACAGTAACGTACAGCCATAAAATTTCGATTAAATGCTGGCAAAAACCAATCTACACCTGGTGCCATCAGGCGATAGTTCAAGTAGGTCCGATTAGCGCAGCGTAATCGGACGCATGACGTTCATCCTTTAAATTCACAGTTTCTGCATTTCATTTGGCCAGCGGTCTGAATCCCTCCCTAAGCCAACCGATCATCCGCCACCCGATAACGTGGGTCTTCGATGATGTTTACCTCCACCAGGTCACCGGCCTTGTCCAGCAACTGGGTGCATTCACTGCTGAGGTGTTTCAGGTGCAGGCGTTTGCCTGCGTTGACATAGCGTTCCGCCAGAGTGTTGATGGCCTCGATGGCGGAGTGGTCGTAGACGCGGGAGTTGGCGAAGTCGATGACCACATCGTCGGGGTCGTTGGCCGGGTCGAACATTTCCTGAAAGTGGCGCACGGAGGCAAAGAACAACGGACCCTGCAGCCGGTAGATCTTACCGCCCATATCGTTGCTGTCGGTGGTTACGTGGATGCGGCTGGCCTGTTGCCAGGCGAACACTAGGGCGGAGACGATGACGCCGACGATGACGGCGATGGCCAGGTCGGTGAAGACGGTGACACTGGAGACCAGGATCAGCACGAAGGCGTCGGCGCGCGGAATCTTACCCATGATACGGAAACTGGACCATTCGAAGGTGCCCAGCACCACCATGAACATCACGCCTACCAGCGCAGCCAGGGGGATCTTTTCAATCAGCGGTGAGGCGAACAAAATAAAAAACAACAGGGCCAGGGCGGCGCTGATGCCGGAGAGGCGGCCGCGGCCGCCGGAGTTGATGTTGATCATACTCTGGCCGATCATGGCGCAGCCACCCATGCCGCCGAACAGGCCGGTGGCGGTGTTGGCTACACCCTGGCCGATGCACTCCCGGTTGCCACGGCCGCGGGTCTCGGTAATCTCGTCGATCAGGGTCATGGTCAGCAGGGACTCGATCAGGCCGATGGCCGCCAGGATGACGGCGTAGGGGAGGATGATGCGCAGGGTCTGCCAGCTCAAATCCACCAGCGGTAGGTGGAACTGGGGCAGGCCGCCGGCGATGGAGGCAACGTCACCCACGGTGCGGGTATCCAGGTTCAGGCCGATCACCAGCAGGCTGACGGTGAGGATGGCCGCCAGCGAGGCGGGCACGGCACGGGTCAGTTTGGGCAGGAAGTAGATGATGGCCATGGTCAGGGCCACCAGGCCCAGCAGGGTCCACAGGGGCTGGCCCTGCAGCCAGTCGCCGTGACCGCCGTCGCTGCGGAAGTTCTGTAACTGGGCCAGGAAGATGACGATGGCCAGGCCGTTGACGAAGCCGAGCATGACCGGGTAGGGGACCATGCGGATAAACTTGCCCAAGCGCAGCAGGCCAGCACCGATTTGAATCAGCCCCATGAGGATGACCGTGGCGAACAGGTATTCCACGCCGTGGCGCGCCACCAGGTCGACCATAACCACCGCCAGGGCGCCGGTGGCGCCGGAGATCATGCCGGGACGGCCGCCGATGGCGGCGGTGATCAGGCCGACCATGAAGGCGGCGTAGAGTCCGACCAGGGGCTCGACCCCGGCGACAAAGGCGAAGGCCACGGCCTCGGGCACCAGGGCCAGGGCGACGGTCAGGCCGGAGAGGAGGTCATTCTTGATATTGCGCTGGGCGGCGGAGTTGAATTCGAACATGCTACAACCTTGGGGGTACAACGTCAGGGGGGTGGCATTGTATAGCACTGAGCGCGGGTGTCAAAAAAGGCGGCGCGTGAATTGCGGTGATTTTTTCACTTGAGCGCCGCTTGACCGGGGACGATTTGCTGTTAGACTGATCCCCATGTTGAAGAATACACAAAAAATTAAAGCACGAATCAAGCTGTGGTGGCTGGCTGGCCCATACGGCTTTTTGCGTTGAATTCACACCAATATTCATCAAAAAAGCCGTGGATCGATCCGCGGCTTTTTTTTTGCCCGGATTCGGTGTGCGGATAAACAGGAGCGTTTATGGAGACCATCATCAGGAGAATCAGTGCCGATGCACGGCTGGTAGGAATATTGGCCATACTGGCAGCTACCGTGGGGCTTTCCCTCAAGGCGATCTTTATCAAGCTGGCCTATCAGGTCGATTCCAGCGCTGACGCCATTACCGTATTAGCCTTACGGATGCTGGTGGCCTTGCCTATGTTTATGCTGTTCCACTGGTTGTATGTCAAACGGGACAGTCCTGCCCTCACGGTCAAGGATTACACCACCCTGGCGGCCATGGGCATGGTGGGTTTTTACCTCTCCGCCCTGTTGGATTATTCGGCCTTGCAGTATATTCCCGCCGGGTTGGAGCGCCTGGTGTTGTTCCTCTATCCGACCTTCGTGGTGTTGATCACTTGGGTGGTCAAGCCGACGGAGATCAGCCGGCGACTGGTTATGGCCTTGGCCTTGAGTTACGCCGGCATTGTGGTGGTGTTTGTCGAACAGGCGCCCCTGATGGATAGTGCCACGACCAAGGGGGTGGTCATGGTGTTTGGCGCGGCCCTGGTGTTCAGTTTTTATACCGTGGCCAGCGTCGATCTGATCCGGCGCCTGGGGGCCATGCGTTTTACCGTGCATGCCATGTATACCGCCACCCTGGTGATCGTCGCCCACGGTCTGTATGTCCATGGCATCAGCCTGCTGGCCCATCCGCCTATTCTATATATATACATCGTGCCCATGGCCGCCTTTGCCACCGCCTTGCCCCTGGTGTTGACTGCTGCCGGCATCAAGCGCATCGGCGCCGCACGCGCCTCGGTGATCGGTACCTTGGGCCCGCCCATGACCTTGTTCATTGCCTGGCTGGTACTGGGGGAGCACTTCGGCCCCCTGCAGCTGACCGGCGGGGCCTTGATCGTTTTGGGGGTTTTTATGTTGGGCAAGCGCTAGTGGCTGCTTGCGTCGTGTTGTTGATCGTTGGACACTATGTCCGGTTTGAAGTGAGGAGTTAGTAATGCTGGAACTGTTTACCGATCCCCAGGCGTGGATAGCACTAGTCACCCTGACTGCCCTGGAGATCGTCCTGGGCATCGACAATATTATCTTTTTGTCCATTCTGGTCAGCCGCCTGCCGGAGGCGCAGCGCAATAAGGCGCGCACCATCGGTCTGGCCCTGGCGATGCTGACGCGCATTTTATTGTTGTTGTCGTTGAGTTTTATTCTGCGCCTGACCGAACCGTTGTTTACTGTATTCGCAGAGGCTATCTCCGGTCGGGATCTGGTTTTGATTTTGGGCGGGCTGTTCCTGATGTGGAAAAGCACCTTCGAGATCCACTCCGCCCTGGAGGGGCCGGAGGAGGAGGGGCATGCGGGGCGCGTCGCCACCAGTTTTGTTCTGGTGCTGATTCAGATCGCAATCCTGGATATCGTCTTCTCCCTGGACTCGGTGATTACCGCAGTAGGTATGGTGGAGCATGTGCCCATTATGGTCGTCGCCATCGTACTGGCTGTAATCGTGATGATGTTTGCCGCCAAGGGGATCAATGATTTTGTCGATGCCCACCCCACGGTCAAGATGCTGGCCCTGAGTTTCCTGATTGTGGTGGGTGTGGCTCTGATCGCCGAGGGCATGGATGTACACGTACCCAAGGGCTATATCTATTTCGCCCTGGCCTTCTCGGTGGCGGTGGAGATGATCAATATCCGCCTGCGCAAGCGCGCTGCTCAGGCGGTGCAGTTGCGCAAGGCCATGAGCGAGGCCAATAGCGGCGGTGAATAAAAGCGGTTTGCCGTTTAGACTTCTTATAGTATCTTTCCAAGTGACAATAGCACCTTGTGAGGGGGTGTTATTTTTTGGTTGAATACTAATTTTCTAATGAGGGGGTAAGATGCATTTTTATAAAAAAGGATTAGTAATCGCGGCGTCGTTGCTGTTGTTTGCCTGTGGCCTGGCCGATGATGACGACCATGACCACGATGATGACGATCATGGTTTCGAGATACACCACTTTATGGCGGCTCCGTCGGGTGCAACGGCCATGCCGGCGCCACCGATAACGGTTTCGGCCGCCAACAGCAAGGATTTCGATGTTATGTGGACTGTGCATGGTCATGATCCCTATACCGTCAAGGTTTTCTTGAGCGATAATCCAACCAAATCCGACGACGACAGCCTGATACACAGCGCAACCTGCGGTAGTGACTCTGCCGCCTATAGCTGTGACGAAAACGGTATGGTTATGTGTATGTTTATGACTACCGGCGGTGCAAGTAACAGGATTTCCTGCGCCTCGGCAACTGCCGTGGATATCAGCGCACAGGTCGCCCATATCCACGACACAGTCAATCTGAATCTGGTCTTCGAAGCGTGTAACGAAGCCGGCGATGATTGTCTTACGGAGACGGTACCATTTAATCTGGCTCCATAATAATCGTGTTTAGTATGGCAGCGGGCAGGGCGACCCCCTGTCCGCTGTTTTTTTTGCCGATAGAGAAAGGATGAAGGTGATGTACGCAGAGTTTTTAGCCGACAGTGAAATGATTGATCACAGCCACCCGCAGGTACAGACTCTGGCCCTGCTCCTGGCGGCCGAGGCGTCTGGGGAGCAGGATATCGCGCTGCGCTGTTTCACCTGGGTGCGTGACAATATCAAACACAGTTGGGACTACAAACTCAATCCTGTCACCTGCAAGGCCTCGGATGTGCTGCAACACGGGACCGGTTATTGTTACGCCAAGAGTCACCTGCTGGCCGCCCTGTTGCGCGCCAACGGAATACCGGCGGGGTTGTGTTATCAACGCCTGAGTATCGACGATAAAGGCGCGCCTTTTAGTCTGCATGGGTTGAATGCAGTCTATCTACAAGACTATGGCTGGTATCGCGTCGATGCGCGCGGTAATAAACCGGGCGTCGACGCGCGCTTCGAGCCGCCAACGGAACACCTTGCCTTTCCTGTTCGTCTGGCCGGAGAATTCGATTTGCCCGAGATCTGGCCGGAACCGTTGCCGGTGGTGGTCGATGTGCTCACGCGCTCGCAGAGTGTCGAAGAGGTGTTTCACAATCTGCCCGATGTACTCTTGCATAATATTGCCGAAAAATAGAGAGACAAAATATGACGTGGAATATTACCCAGGCATCGCCGGTTGATGCGGAGCAGGTGGCGGGTCTGGTTGAGGCCTTGTTGACGGAGATATCTCACGTTATGGGGATGCAGGCCTTTACCGTCGACACACAGTTGTTACGCCAACAGGCGGATCAATTTATCGGTGAGGGCCGTTATCACGTTTTGCTGGCCCGTGAAACGGGCGCTGGAGATGCCATCGGCGTGATCTGCATGATCGAGTCCTGTGCACTTTACGCCCAGGGTTTGTTCGGCACTATTCCTGAATTTTATGTGGTACCGCGCTATCGTAGTCGCGGTTTGGGAAAGGCCTTACTGTCCGCTGCACAGGCCTATGCCGCACAACAGGGATGGAGCCGTCTGGAAGTCACCACGCCACCACTGCCCGCCTTTGATCGTACGCTGGCGTTTTATCAAGCCAATGGTTTTGATTTCGCCGGCGGGCGGAAATTGAAATGGTTGTGCACATAAATTCGCAACCATAAAAAGGGCGGTGTCGATCGACACCGCCCGTGAGTGGTTACCGCTTTATTATTATCTACCGCACTTATAGGCCGAGGAAGGTGCCGATATCCGCGTCACCGCCAGAACCTGTGGCTGGCAATGTCAGCGTATCGTCGATTGCCCTGCCGGTACCATCATCCACCGTGGAGAACTGGTCACCGTTCTGACCATTGGACAAGATCAGTTCGGGGTGATCGAAGGGGGCCGCGTTGATGCGCACGCGCGGATCGGTCAACGACTTCATGAACGCCACCAGGGCTGCCTGTTCCGCTGCGGTCAAACCCAATACAGCCATATCCGGCGGGACGTTGGTACAGACACCGTCGAAGCCGGAGGTGTCACCGATCTGGGTGACAGTACCGTTGGCGTCGGTTACGGCGATGCTGCCGATACCGTCGCAGGCGACGTCACGACGGTTGCCGCCGCGATTGTAGAACTCCACCACGGAATCAAGCGTGGCGTAGCCGCCGGTATGGAAGAAGGGGCCGGTCAACTCGACATTACGCAGCGTCGGAACCTTGAAGGCGCCATCCACATCCACACGTTCACCCGCTACGATAGGGCCAGGCACCTCGAACAGCGTGGGATCGAAATTGACTACATCGATGGCGTTGTTGGTGGCAATCTGCCGCGCGAAGGAGAGGGGGAAACCGGCCAGATTACCGCCGACACCCAGGTCTTCCGTGGTGGGACTGACACCGATGTTGTAGAAACCGATGTCATACAGGGCAGGGCCACCATCCAGCATAAGCATGCGCTCAATACCGATGCCATTGGGTAGCGGTGGTACTCCCGGAAGTATCTCTGCGCGCAGGGTGGCGCTGGTGAACTCAGGACCGACATGGCAGAAGACGCACTGACCGACGGTCGTGAACACATCCAGACCGGCCAGTTCCTGGGCACCAAAACCCGGTACCGGATCGGCGGTGTTCTGCGTCATCCACAGATCAAACGGTGTTTGATCGGAGACCAGGGTGGCCTCATACATCTGTATGGCCAGACCCCAGAACAGGGGGAAGTTCACCTCCATCTGCGAGTAACCTCCGCGTGCACCATTTGGCAGAGGCTCACCAAAGGCATCAAAGGCCTGCTCGGCCTTGGGTTTGGCCCAGTACTGTGGCAGGAAGGCTCGCTTGATCAGGGTTTCATAGGTGACATACAAACCTCTACCGAAGAAGTTGCGATAAAAGCGCAGCACGCTGTCGGTGAAGGCTACGGATTGATAACGCAACGGACGGCGTACCAGCATCTTCTTACCCAGATCGGCGAAGGTGCGGTTGGCGCAGCTCATCTCGAAATCGGACAGTGGCGGGCCAACGGCCTGCGAGGC
>DKAX01000108.1 GCA_002450975.1 Proteobacteria bacterium UBA6915 | reverse complement strand
TATTGCTGCATCATGGGCGTATGCTGACTGTTATTCTGTTCGACCTGCTTGTTCATCGGGGCATTGTACCGGATAGCGTGTGAGGTGTTACAGGCGAGGTCTATTGTTCCACCGGGCTGTCTGCCCGATTGCCCCAGTCGGACCAGGAACCGGGGTAGCCGCGCACCTTGTCATAGCCCAGGTGCTTCAGGGCGAACCACAGCAGCGAGGAGCGGTGGTGCGAGTGACAATAGGCGATGATCTCTTTGTCCGGTGTAATGCCCAGGTGGTGAAACAGGTTTTCCAGCTCACTGGTCTGCTTCAGGCGCAGATTGTGTTGCTGATCCAGGGCCATGACCCAGTCCAGGTTGATGGCGCCGGGGATGTGGCCAGCCAGTTCCGCCCGCTTGTCCGTGCCATGGAATTCATTGACCGTTCTGGCATCCAGCAAGACCACCTGCGGGTCTTCCAGGTGCTTGAGGATGTAGTCATGGGTGGCAATAGCGTTTATGCCAAAAGTGACGGTGTATTGAGCGGGTTGGGCGGTGACCGGTGTTTTTTCCAGTTTATGGCCTTCGTTGGCCCAGGCGTGCAGTCCGCCATTGATATAGCTCATCTTCTCATGGCCGATGGCCGCCAGTGTCCAAAGCAAGCGACAGGCCTTTCCACCGCCCTCATCGTCATAGGCAACAACGTGGCTTTGCGGAGTGATTCCCAGGGAGCCCAGGGTCTGGCCGAGTTGTTCCCCGTCCGGTAACAGTCCTACTACAGGCATTCTGGCGCTGACTATCCTGCTGTAATCTAGATGGACTGCGCTGGGGATATGCGCCTGCTGGTAGATATCCGGTTTGCACAAGTCAACAATCACCAGGCCGGGGGAGCCCAGCAGGGGCTCCAGTTCGTCAGGTTCTATTAAGAGGGGTAGGGTCACGGCGCCTCCTTTGGGAGTGGGTCGGCAAAAGGGCGTATCTTGGCCTAAGGCGACGGGTGGGTAAAGGGTAAA
The DNA here is from genome assembly GCA_002450975.1 of Proteobacteria bacterium UBA6915. GTDB lineage: Bacteria > Pseudomonadota > Gammaproteobacteria > UBA6915 > UBA6915 > UBA6915. The sequence goes on along the minus strand of DKAX01000108.1, from coordinate 8,197 downwards.
AACCGTTAGGATTTTAAAAGGCGTAGTAACTTGAGCTGATAGAACGAGTAGATTTTTCCAGCACTTCGAGACTGCTGATAGTTATCGGGATGCTCGATGTGCATGTCGGGGCAGGCATCACCGGGATTAAAGGCCTTGCTCAGCGCCAGTTCACTCAGACCGTCCAGGGCATCGCGCATGGTCAGCTCCAGGCTTTGCGTCTGGTCAACGTCTGCAGGCGGCTTTTTGGGCGATTTGTCCATACCTCTATCCAGGGGAGTACTCTTCCCCTGTAAATCGGTAGGCGCCGGAAAAACTTGATGATCTCAGCGGGACAGGGCGCTGCTCAGGTGAGGACGAATGGTTTGCAGGATAGCCTGATACACCTTGGGATTGCCGGCTACCAGATTGCCGGTTTCCATATAGTCACTGCCGCCGCCAAAATCGCCGATCATGCCGCCGGCCTCTTGTATCAGCAGGATACCCGCCGCCATATCCCAGGGATTGAGGCCGATTTCCCAGAAACCGTCCATGCGTCCGGCTGCCACGTAGGCCAAATCCAGGGCGGCGGAACCGGCGCGGCGAATGCCGGCAGTCGGCGGCATCAAGGCCTTAAAGGTGGCCAGATAGGTGTCCAGGTGTTCCGGATGTTTAAACGGGAATCCGGTCCCGAGCAAGGCGCCTTCCAGATCGCGCTGATTGCTGACGCGCATACGACGGTCGTTGAGCTGGGCGCCGGCACCGCGCGTGGCTGTAAATAGCTCCTGGCGCAGGGGATCATAGACTACCGCCTGTTCTAATCGGCCCTTATGCTGAAGGGCAATGGAAACGGCAAATTGAGGAAATCCATGAAGAAAATTGGTGGTACCATCCAGGGGATCGATGATCCAGACATACTCACTACCACCCTGTACACCACTTTCCTCCGCTTGGAAACCGTGATTTGGGTAGGCTTTTTTAATGGTTTCAATGATTTCCTGTTCGGCCTTACGATCGACATCGGTGACGAAATCATTGTGGCTTTTGTTGGTTATAGTCAGGGAATCGACCCGTTCCAGGGCGCGGACAATAACGTTTCCGGCGCGGCGGGCTGCTCGAACCGCGATGTTGATCATGGGGTGCATGCGGGACTCCTGGTTGCCCTGGGTTGGGCGGGTGTTCATAGAAAGCGCGCTATTCTAACAGCTGACGCAAAAATTACACCCGGTTTTTCGCGGGCTACTGGGATAGATAAAGCCGAGGCATAGAGAAGGGTTGCTGTTACAATCGCCGGCTGTCGTGTCGGACATCGGGATTGGAGCAGATGACAGAAGCGTTGGACAATGTGCATATCGTCATGGTGGAGACCAGCCATCCGGGCAATATCGGGGCGGCGGCACGGGCCATGAAAACCATGGGGTTATCTCGGCTGGGCTTGATCAACCCAAAGATTTATCCTCATGCCGAAGCGACCGCCCTGGCGTCCGGTGCTGCTGATCTGTTGGTCAATGCCTCGGTCAGTCAGGATTTTGATCAGGCGCTGGAACCCTATCAGCTGGTTATTGGTGCCAGCGCCCGACGTCGAACCATCGACTGGCCGGAACTGACTCCGCGAGAATGTGCCGCGCGTCTGATCGAGGTTGCGCAAAGTGGTCCGGTGGTGTTGTTGTTCGGGACAGAGAGAACCGGTTTATCCAATGAGCAGATGGATCGTTGTCACTATTTAGTACATATTCCCACCAATCCTGAATACAGTTCGCTGAATGTGGCAGCGGCCGTTCAGGTACTGGCCTATGAGGTGCGTATGGCAGCTTTGGCGAAATCCAGTGCACATGGTAGCCCGCAGCGCGAGGACGACTTGGTCACTCAGCAGGAGTTGAGCGGTTTTTACCAACATCTGGAGCAAGGTTTGATCGATCTGCAATTTCTCGATCCGGCTAATCCGCGACAATTGATGCGCCGGTTGCGCCGCTTGTTCAATCGAATTCACTTGGAGAAAATGGAGCTGAATATCCTGCGTGGCATTCTGACAGCAGTTCAGGATCTGGTACGTAAACGTGGGTAAACAGACAATAACCTGGAGCCGTGTTCGATATGTTTAAACATCTGCGTGAAGATATCCAATGCGTATTCGCCCGTGATCCCGCGGCTCGCAATACCTTTGAAGTGTTGACCTTATACCCGGGATTGCATGCGTTGATTTTTCACCGACTGGCCCATGCCCTTTGGAAACGGCGGTTGAAATGGCTGGCGCGCGCACTATCTACGCTGGCCCGATGGATTACCGGTATCGAGATCCACCCTGGAGCGGTTATTGGTCGGCGCTTCTTTATCGATCATGGTATGGGTGTGGTGATTGGTGAAACGGCTGAGATCGGGGATGACTGTACTTTGTACCACGGAGTGACCCTGGGCGGGACCAGTTGGAATAAGGGCAAACGCCATCCCACGTTAGGTAATGATGTGGTGGTGGGGGCGGGAGCCAAAGTGTTGGGTCCGATAACCATTGGTGATGATGTGCGTATAGGTTCCAATGCAGTCGTGGTCAAGAATGTGGCTGCGGCAGCGACTGTGGTAGGGGTTCCCGGCCGGGTCGTGGGTGGCGACAAGAGTGAGCAGAGTCGCCGTCGGCAGGCCATTGCCAAGAAAATGGGTTTTGACGCCTACGGTAGTACCCAGGATTCGCCCGACCCGGTGGCCACCGCGATTAATAGTATGTTGGATCATATCCATCTCATGGATACACGTATGGAAAATATGTGTAAGGCTTTGAAATCCCTGGGAGCAGAGGTTACTGAGTTGAAAATGCCTGAGCTGGGGCCCTGCGAGTTGGATTCGAGTTCGGGGGAAGTGACTGAAACTAAAGTGGAAAAAAGCTAGGCAGGGAACAATTGACCAAATAAAAGTTGACAAAATTACTAGGATATGAATAATTAAACATTATATAGGAAAGTACGACAAAAAGACTACCTACCAAGTCAACTATAATTCGGCTAGTATGCAAATGAATTAACATTTATAGGGGTTACAGGGTTATGCGATTGACGACTAAAGGGCGCTATGCGGTGACGGCGATGCTGGATTTGGCTATCCACTACAAAGATGGCCCTATAACTTTAGCGGATATCTCTCAACGTCAGGGAATTTCACTTTCCTATCTGGAGCAACTGTTCTCACGGTTGAGAAAAAACGGCTTGGTTATCAGTGCCCGCGGGCCTGGTGGCGGGTATCGTCTGAGTCGCGATATCAGTGATATTTCAGTCGTGGAAGTGATCACTGCGGTAGACGAGAAAGTAGACACCACGCGCTGTGAAGGAAAAGGTAATTGCCAGGAAAATGATCGCTGTCTGACTCATGACCTTTGGTGTGAGCTGAGTGACCAGATTCAGGGCTTTCTGGCCAACATCAGTCTGGGTAATTTGGTGGAGCGCCGTGGTGTTCAAGAGGTTGCTGAAAGACAGGATAAACGTACGGTTCAGGTTGATGCCGCGGCCATTGCTGGTGGCGCATCGGTTTTTGGTAGTAACTGACACGTATAGGTAGTTTTGCCGGTGTACCGGTACCTGGATCACAATGCCACTACACCGGTGGATGAGCGGGTATTGGAGGCCATGTTGCCCTATCTCAAGGACGGATTTGGTAATCCATCCAGTGTTCACCGAATGGGTAGGGCCGCAAGACGGGCGGTGGAAGTTGCCCGCGAACAAGTGGCGGAATTGATAAATGGCCACCCCTCACAGGTGGTATTCACCAGCGGTGGTACGGAGGCCAATAATCTGGCAATCAAGGCCTTCGCCGGTGCCACGGGTGACCGAAGGGTGGCAATTAGCGGCATTGAGCATGCCTCTGTATTGGAACCAGCGCGCTACCTGGCGCGTAACGGCTGGCAGGTAGATCGGTTGGAAGTGGATGGCCAAGGGCGGGTCAATACATCTGCCCTTCTGAACAGTGTGGGACGTGACACACGTTTGGTCAGTATCATGCTGGCCAACAATGAGACTGGGGTCATTCAGGATATCGCTGCCCTGGTACGTCCCGTCCACGATCAAGGCCAGGCAATCTTTCACACGGATGCAGTCCAGGCTCTGGGTAAGATTCCAGTGGATTTTAGAGTGCTGGGAGTGCAGATGATGAGTCTTTCTGCTCATAAGATTTATGGGCCCAAGGGAGTCGGGGCCCTGGTGGTGGACAAAACTATCGATATAGAACCTCTGTTACACGGTGGCGGCCATGAGAAAGGACGTCGGGCCGGGACGGAGAATGTAGCGGCTATTGTTGGATTTGGCGCAGCAGCCCGATTAGCCGGTGCCGAGTTGAAGCAGCGTAGCGACCATTGTCGTAGCTTGGTGGGTGCGTTGGAGGCACGTTTGCGGACATTACAGGGAATAGAGATTTTCTCCAGTAATGCGCAGCGATTGCCTAATACGGTTTTTTTCTCCATACCCGGCCTGGATGGCGAAATGGTACTGATGCGTTTAGATCAGGCAGGATGCGCCGTTTCCAGCGGATCTGCTTGCGACAGTGGAAGCGCTGATCCCAGTCATGTGTTGTTGGCCATGGGTGTGGAGAGGCAGATAGCTCAGGGATCGATACGCGTGAGTTTTGGTTTGGATAACAGCCTGGATGATGTTGAGCATTTATTCGGGCAATTAAAATCGCTGATTACTGAGTTGTCACCGAACCGGTTTGTTGCCGGTCAATGAGCTTGTGTAATTAGCAACAAACGAGGTGAATTCTGAACATGAAGCGGCCTATATATCTGGATTATGCGGCGACCACGCCGGCCGACCCGCGCGTAGTGGCGAAAATGGTTGCCTATTTGGCGCCAGATGTGGAGTTTGGTAATGCCGCCTCGCGTTCACACGAATATGGCTGGCATGCGGAAGAGGCGATTGAAAAGGCCCGCCAACAGGTAGCCGATCTGGTTAATTGCAGCCCTAAAGAGATTGTCTGGACCTCCGGTGCGACTGAATCGGATAACTTGGCGATCAAAGGTGTGGCCGAGTTTTATCGTAAAAAGGGCAAGCACATCATTACCTGTAAAACAGAACACAAGGCGGTGTTGGATACCTGTCGGCACCTGGAGCGTGATGGTTACGATGTGACCTATCTGGAGCCCGAGAGTAGCGGTTTGATCGATTTGAAGAAACTGGAAGCCGCCATGCGTGACGACACCATTCTCGTTTCTATCATGCATGTTAACAATGAGATTGGTGTGATTCAGGATATCAGGGCTATCGGTGAACTGACCCGTACCCGTGGCATTTTATTTCATGTGGACGCGGCACAAAGCGCCGGTAAGGTGCCAATTGACCTGGAACAGATGAAGGTCGATTTGATGTCATTCTCCGCGCATAAAATTTATGGACCTAAGGGTATCGGTGCGCTCTATGTGCGTCGTAAACCGCGTGTACGCCTGGAGGCACAGATGCACGGTGGCGGGCACGAGCGTGGTATGCGCTCAGGTACGCTGGCTACTCATCAGATTGTCGGCATGGGTGAGGCCTTTGCCATTGCCAAGCAGGAAATGGTTGCGGAGAACGAACGTATCCGCCGTCTGCGCGACAAGCTGTGGAACGGCATCAAGGATATGGAAGAGGTGTATCTGAACGGTGACCTGGAACATCGCGTACCACAAAATCTGAATGTGAGTTTCAATTATGTGGAAGGCGAATCACTGATTATGGCCTTCAAGGATCTGGCTGTCTCGTCCGGTTCGGCCTGTACCTCTGCCAGCCTGGAACCCTCTTATGTCTTGCGTGCCCTGGGTCGCAGTGATGAGTTGGCACACAGTTCCATCCGGTTTTCACTGGGGCGTTTTACCACCGAGGCCGATATTGATCACGCCATCGCCCTGATTAACGAGAAAGTGCTCAAGCTGCGTGAACTGTCGCCGCTGTGGGAAATGTACAAAGATGGTATCGATTTGAACAGCGTCCAGTGGGCGGCGCATTAATTAAATAGATAACGATTATTAGAGCGAGGATACGGCTATGTCATACAGCGACAAGGTAATGGATCATTATGAAAATCCCCGTAATGTCGGTACATTGGATAAAGAAGATGCCAATGTCGGTACCGGTATGGTGGGTGCTCCGGCCTGCGGCGATGTTATGAAACTGCAGATCAAGGTCAACGAGCAAGGTGTCATCGAAGATGCCAAGTTTAAAACCTACGGTTGTGGTTCCGCCATCGCTTCCAGTTCATTGGTGACGGAGTGGGTCAAGGGCAAGACCCTGGACCAGGCGCGCGAAATCAAGAACAGTCAGATCGCCGAAGAGCTGGCNNCTGCCGCCGGTCAAGATCCATTGCTCGGTGTTGGCCGAGGATGCCATTCGCGCCGCCATCGAGGATTACCAGAAAAAACAGTCAGCGAAAGACAGCGATCAGAAGATCGCTTAACGACTCAGGAGTTGTTGTATGGCTATTACCATGACAGATACCGCAGCCGATCGTGTGCGTAGTTTCCTGGTTAATCGCGGTAAGGGCGCTGGCCTGCGTTTGGGCGTTAAGACCACCGGTTGTTCGGGCATGGCCTATGTGNNGAAGGCTTCAAGTTCAATAATCCCAACGTCAAAGACTCCTGCGGATGTGGTGAGAGTTTTACCGTCTGAAGTCAATGACCTCCCTGGCAAGCAGTAACTATTTCGAGTTATTCGGCCTGTCCACATCCTTCGATGTGGACTTGTCGTTTTTGGGTGAGCGCTATCGCCAATTACAACAGGCCGCCCATCCCGATCGCTTTGCCAGTGGCAGTGATCAGGAGCGCCGGTTGGCGGTACAACAGACGGCCTTGATCAATGAGGCCTATGACACCTTGAAAAATCCCCTGTCGCGTGCCAAATACCTGCTTCAGATCAACGGCATTGATCTCGGCAGTGACACCGATACGCGTATGGATGGCGCCTTTCTCATGGAGCAGATGGAGCTGCGTGAGGCTTTAGGCGAGGCCCGAGCCGGCAAAGATGTTGATGCCCTTGAGGGTATCAATGCGCGCATCGAAAAACTTTACCGGCAGTTGTTGGACGGTCTGGCGCAGAATTTCCGTCAAACCGATGATGCATCGCTGGTCGCCGCGCGCGATAATGTACGCAAATTGCAATTCATACAGCGCCTGGCTGCCGAGCTGGCCGCGTTGGAAGACGAGCTAATTTAAATCATGGCTTTATTACAAATCAGTGAACCGGGGCAGTCGACTGCGCCCCATCAGCATCGCATCAGTGTCGGCATCGATCTGGGCACCACTAATTCCCTGGTCGCGTCTGTACGCAGCGGTATGGCCGAGACCCTGCCCGATGATCAGGGGCGTCACCTGTTGCCCTCGGTGGTCCACTATCGCCAGGATCTGGCGCCGCGCGTCGGCGAACAAGCCTTGATCGAGGCCAGCGCCGATCCCTTGAATACCATTGTCTCCGTCAAGCGCCTGATGGGACGCGGCCTGGCCGATGTCACCAAGCTGGGCGCTCGACTGCCCTATGAATTTGTCGAGGGCGAGGGCTCGATGCTACGCATCCATACCCAGGCCGGCGACGTCACCCCGGTAGAGGTCTCCGCCGAGATCTTGAAAAATTTGATGGCGCGTGCCGAACAGACCCTGGGTGGAGAGCTGACGGGTTCCGTGATCACCGTGCCGGCCTATTTCGATGACGCNNACCTTCGATATCTCCATCCTGCGCCTGCACAAGGGGGTGTTTGAGGTGATGGCCACGGCGGGCAATTCCGCCTTGGGCGGCGATGATATGGACCACGCCCTGGCCAAGTGGGTCATGCAGCAGGCGGGGATTGGTGACGACGCCGATCACGCCTTGTTGCGTCGCCTGTTACGTGCTGCCCGCAGTGCCAAAGAGGCATTGACCGATCAGGCTTCGGTCGAAATTTCGGTGCAACTGGCCGATGGCAGCGACTGGCGCGGAGCAATCGATCGTGATCAGTTTAACGCCCTGGTGGAACCGCTGATCAAACAGACTTTGTTGCCCTGCAAACGTGCCCTGCGCGATGCCGGACTGAGCGGAACTGATATTCAAAACGTGGTCATGGTCGGCGGTTCCACCCGCGTGCCCCTGGTGCGCACAATGGTGGGTGAATTCTTCCGAAGCGAGCCGCTTGCCAACATCAACCCGGACGAGGTGGTCGCCGTCGGCGCCGCGCTGCAGGCCGAGGCCCTGACCCACGGTTCCGACACGCTTTTGCTCGACGTCACGCCGCTGTCGCTCGAGCAAAAGCGTGTCGGAACCGTGGG
>DKAX01000219.1:3594-4522 GCA_002450975.1 Proteobacteria bacterium UBA6915 | reverse complement strand
CAGGCCAGATGAGCCGCGTAAATTCCGCTCGCATGTTCGGCTTTGATGGCGGCAATGCGAGCGGAATTTACGCGGCTCATCTGGCCTGCGCCCACCCCGATGGTCTGGCGGTTGCTGGCATAAACGATGGCGTTGGATTTGACGAACTTGCCCACCTTCCAGGCAAACATCAGATCGGTCATCTCCTGTTCTGTGGGTTGGCGCTTGCTCACTACACGTAGTTTGGACTCATCCAACAGATCGATGTCGCGGTCCTGGACCAGCAAACCGCCGTTGACGCGCTTATAGTCCAGACCCATGGCCGGTTTGGTTAACCATTGGCCGCATTTCAATACGCGCACATTGGCCTTGGTGGCCAGGATGGGCAGGGCGGCCTTGTCCACGTCGGGGGCGATGATCACCTCGACGAACTGTCGTTCGATAATCGCCTTGGCGGTGGTCGCATCCAGGCTGCGGTTGAAGGCGATGATGCCGCCNNGCGTGTTTGACGATGACGCAGGCGGGGGCATCGGTGAAGCTCTTGACGCACTCCAGGGCCGCATCGGTGTCGGCGATATTGTTGAACGAGAGCTCCTTGCCTTGTAACTGCATGGCAGTGGAGACGCTGGGCTCACCGGGCTTGGATTCGACATAGAAGGCGGCAGCCTGATGGGGGTTTTCACCGTAACGCATCTCCTGGGCCTTGATGAACTGCAAATTGAAGGTGCGCGGGAAGGTCTCCTCGCCACCCTGCGGTTTGATCATGCCCAGGTAATTGGCAATGGCACCGTCATAGCTAGCGGTGTGTTCGTAGACCTTGACCGCCAGGGAAAAGCGGGTGGCGTCGCTGACGGCGCCTCGGTTGGCCTGCATCTCGGCCAATACGGTGGCGTAGTCGGCGGCATCGACCACTACAGTAACTGCCGCGTGATTCTTGGCGGCGGCGCGC
>DKAX01000219.1:0-3501 GCA_002450975.1 Proteobacteria bacterium UBA6915 | reverse complement strand
GCGGTGCCGCCGGTGGAGAGGATCTCCACCCCTTGGGCAACCAGGGCCTGGGCGAATTCGACAATACCGGTCTTATCGGAAACGCTGATCAATGCGCGCGTAATGGCAGACATAAATACCTTTCAGTGGTCGCTTCAATTGTCTTTGGGGATGGTTCAGGCCAGTTCGTATTCGGCCAGTTTCTTACGCAATGTGCCGCGATTGATGCCCAGCAGTGCCGCCGCCTTGCTTTGGTTACCGCGGGTGTGGTTCATGACCGCCGCCAGCAGGGGTAGCTCCACCTCGCGTATGACCATGTCATATAAATCGCCGGGTGGATGACCGTTGAGGTCGCGGAAATAGCCGCTCAGGGATTCCTGCACGCAATAGCGCAGTGGCCGGTTACCACAGGTGTGGCCACTTTCTTCTATGATTGCCTCTTGTTCCTTGTTGGGTTGCTCCAACTGGGGCGTAAGAACGCTCATGCCGCCTCCTTTTCCTTGTCTTCTAGTTGTTGAAAGAATTCTTCGATCATCGTCAATTGTTCTTGCAGGGTTTCGACGCGGTTGACCGCATCACGGAAGGCACCGCCATGGGGCTGGCCCTTGCTGTACCAGGAGATATGTTTGCGTGCCATGCGCACACCGGTGTATTCACCGTAGAAGTCATAGAGGTTGTTCAGGTGGCCCAGCAGGATATCTTTTACCTCCTGCAGCGTAGGTGCCGGCAGTTTCTCTCCGGTACGCAGATAGTGGTCGATTTCGCGGAAGATCCACGGACGACCCTGGGCTGCGCGGCCTATCATCAGGGCATCGACGCCGGTGTGTTGCAGTACCTGTTTGGCCTTTTCCGGCGTGGTGATGTCGCCGTTGGCGACGACCGGGATAGCGATGCGCGATTTGACCTCGGCGATGGTGTCATATTCGGCGTCGCCGCTGTAGCCACAGGCACGGGTACGGCCATGGATGGCCAGAGACTGTATGCCGGACTGTTCGGCAATACGCGCGACATTGATGGCGTTGCGGCTGGCGCTGTCCCAGCCGGTACGGATCTTCAGGGTAACCGGTACATCGACGGCGGCGACCACCTTTTCCAGGATGGCGGCCACCAGTTGTTCGTCTTTGAGCAGGGCCGAGCCGGCCATGACGTTACAGATCTTCTTGGCCGGGCAGCCCATATTGATGTCGATAATCTGGGCACCGTTGTCGGCGTTATAGCGGGCGGCGTCGGCCATCATCTGCGGGTCGGCACCGGCGATCTGGACGGAGCGGGGCTCTATTTCCCCTTCGTGGTTGGCGCGGCGCTGGGTCTTGGTGCTGCCCCACAACAGGGAGTTGGAGGAGACCATTTCCGATACAGCCATACCCGCCCCCAGTTTTTTGCATAACTGGCGGAAGGGGCGATCGGTAACCCCGGCCATAGGGGCCAGGATGAGATTATTGCTTAGTTGGTAAGGACCTATACGCATAGTAACAACAGGGTTTATAGCGGGCGCTCAGGACTGGCAATGATACCCGCAAAGCGCCCTGGCTTAAAGTTACCGGGGAAAAAAATCGGCGGCAATTAAGGGTGTTTTAGGCCTTGGAATCGGATTTTTCTTTGGGGCCGGTGCGCATGTGGAAGAATTCGAATTCGAAATTGACCGCCTCACGACCAGGATCCTTGACGATCAAATTGACCTTGATGGGGGTCGCCGGTTTAATGCCTTTTTTCAGATTGGGCTTTTCGCTCAGATATTCATCCGGTTCGAAGCGGCGCATGGCCACGGTCTTGCCGTTGATGTCCGACAGGGTGACCTGCATGATGGGGTAGGGTTGGTAGAAATTGGCCTTGTTGAGCAGGGTGGCGTTGATCATCAAGGCGTTCTTGATCTTGGTGTGGGAGTGGATATCCCGATTTACCAGGGCGATGGCCTTGATGTCCTCCTGCAGAGGCAGTTTACAGCCGGTAATGGCGCACAGGGTCTCCATCCAGGGGCGGGTCTGGGGATACTGGGAGAGCTGGTCAGGATAGAAATGGGCATATTGGATGGCGATAAAGATCATCAATGTCACTAGGCCGCTGATCCACATGACGCTGGAGAACATGCCCGAGGGGTAGTGGTAGCGCTCGGCGCGCATCAATTCGCTCTCGATCTCCTCCGCCATGCCCATATCGCTTTCGGTGCTGGCCACCTCGGACAGGTCGGTGGCGGAGATCTCCGGCAGCGGGTTGTCCTTGAGGATATCCTCCAGGGGGGAGACCTCGAGGCCGGTGGTGTCGATATTGTTGTCCGCTATAGCCGACATATTCAGGGAATCGGCTGCCGACAGGTTTTCCAGCAAATGGTCCAGGGAGTTGAATACCTTTTCGCACTGCCCACAGCGCACGCGCCCCTGCGCGACCTTGATGTCGTCGGCGGAGATCCGGAAGAAGGTACCGCAATGAGGGCAACGGGTGAACATGAATGCTTTGTGCTTCTTTAGATGATGACCTGTCTGTATCGGTATGTCGGTGCTAACTTTACAGTAAAAACATTAGCTTATTTTTTCCGTCCTTCCAACATTACCCACTCTTCCGTTTGCAGCGGCGGGGCCATGTCGAACCAGGGGGCATAGGCGGCACTGACCGCTGATGCCTGTTCGGCCAGGATGCCCGACAGTACGATTTGTCCGCCAGGTCGGGTCAGGGCCGCGAGTTTGGGGGCCAGCTCCTGCAGGGGTCCGGCCAGAATATTAGCCACCATGATGTCCGCCGCCGGCGGGTCTGGCTGTTCTGTGGTCGATAGCGTCAATTGATCGGCCACGCCATTAATCTCGGCATTTTCCGCGCTGACCACCACGGCCTGCGGGTCGTTGTCCACGCCCCAGGCGTGGCTGGCGCCCAGGCGCAGGGCGGCAATGGCCAACAGACCGGAGCCGCAGCCGTAGTCGATGACGGTTTTATCCGCGAGATCGTGCCCGTCCAGCCAGCGCAGACACATGGCGGTGGTCGGGTGGGTGCCGGTGCCGAAGGCCAGTCCCGGATCGATCATGACATTGACCGCATCGGGCTGTGGCGGCGTCTGCCAACTGGGGCAAATCCAAAGGCGCGTTCCCATGCACAGGGGCTGAAAGCGATCCATCCAGGCCCGCTGCCAATCCTGGTCTTCCACCTGACGGCTGGTCATCTCGGGCAAGGGGCTGATGCCGGTAATGCGCACGACCTCTTTTAACACGGTATCGAGATCGGCATCGTCGGTAAATAAGGCGGTGACCTCCACCTGTTGCCAAAGCGGTGTCTGACCGGGGGCCAGTTCGAACAAGGCCTGATTGCCCGCGTCCTGAAAGGTGGCGGAGACGGCCCCGGCCTCGCTTAACGCGTCGGCCAGGATCTCCGCCTGTTTTGTGTCGGTCCGAAAGGACAGCTCCAGCCAGGGCATGTTGGTTTACAGGCCCAGCTTCTTTTCCAGGTAGTGGATGTTGGTGCCACCGGCCATGAAGTTGGTATCGGTAACAATGGAGCGGTGCAGATCGATGTTGGTCTTGATGCCGTCCACCACCA
>DKAX01000031.1 GCA_002450975.1 Proteobacteria bacterium UBA6915 | reverse complement strand
GGTCTTGCCGACGCCGGGCAGGTCATCGATCAGGCAGTGGCCGCGGGAAATCAGGCAGCAAACCGCCAGCTTGACCTGCATGTTCTTGCCCAGGATGATGCTTTCGATCGCTTCTATGGCCCTGTTGATGTCGGCCTGGATTCCTGCGATTGAGTTGTCCGTCGAATCGAGCATTCAAAATTCCGTTAGAAAATCTCAAGTTAACGACCAATTTTAGTCGAAATCGTTTAATAGTTCCGTGAAATTAAACACCCTTGACCACCTTGTGTCGCAATCGCGCCCGGCGCCGCGATCAGACGGATTTGCGGTGGCCCCCGGGTTTCCACGCCGGTGAAATGACGTCTGGCATGCTCGAGCGCCCGAGCAGGCGCGCCGGCGTCAGCGTCATCGCGCCGTAGCGAGCGTTGATCCCGTCCATCGCGCGGTGGGCGCGCACCCGCCGTGGGTGCTTGCGCTGGAACAGGTCGTCCTGGCAGGGGGAGCGCGGATCGAGCGCGACGATGCGCAGCTGCCAGATGCCCTGGCCGCGCCAGCCGCGCTCGAGCCAGCGTTCGCCGAGGCGGTAGATCACCATTTCGTCGTCGCAGGGCAACAGCGAGCGCTCGATCGTCCGCAGCCAGCCACGGTACAGGCGCAGGCCGAACAGGTACTGCTGCGCCACCAGCCGGTTCGCGCGCAGGCGCTCGCCGAGACGATGGGACATGTGCAGCAGGTAGGTGCGCAGCATGGCGGGATCGCGGGTGTCGGGCGCGAGCACCTTGCCGTGGCCGATCGATTTCGCCGCGGGCAGGCAGCTGCGCACCGGCTCCGGGTCGAGTCCCTGGGCCATCAGCCAGATGCGCCGGCCCGGGTTGCCGAAGCGCCGGCCCAGTTCACCTATTGGGAGCTGTTTCATGTCACCGCAGGTATACACGCCGCGCGCGGCGAGAAAGGCGCCGATGCCCTGATTGATGCCGCACAGCTCGATCACCGGCACATTGCGCAGCACCTCTTCCGCCTCCCAGGGCGGGATAATGGTCATACCATCGGGCTTGTTGAGTTTGGCGGCATACTTGGCCGTGGTCTTGTCACCGCTTACGCCTACCGAACATTGCAGGCCGGAGGCCTTGAACACCATCAGCTTGGCCAGTTCGGCGATGTGTGCCGGCGGCCCCATCAGGCGCTGGCAGCGGGTCACATCGAGAAAGGCCTCGTCCAGGGACAGGGTTTCGATCAAAGGGGTATAGCGATGAAAGATCGCCTGAATTTGCGTAGACACCTGGGCATAAAGCTCCATGCGAACAGGTAGCACGACCAGCTCGGCACAACGCTTGATTGCCTGCGCCATGGGCATGGCGCTTCGGATACCAAAACGACGGGCGACATAATTGGCAGCCGACACCACACCGCGTCCCTGAGCCGAACCACCCACTACCACCGGCTTGTCGGATAGCTCGGGGCGTTCACGAATCTCCACCGACGCATAGAAGGCATCCATGTCGGCGTGAATGATCATGTTTTATCGAATACTCAGTCTGCCGGAAACTGACTGCGTAACCAGGCAACGATATCACTTGACTCATACATCCAGCGCACCGAACCTCCCTCCTCGATACGCAGACAGGGTACCTGGTTGACTCCTCCACCCGTGATCAACTCGTCGCGCGCCTCGGGTGAGGTGACGATGTCTGCCAATTCAATATGCAAAGCCAAACGCATCATCTCCTGTCTGACCTTGATGCAATAGGGACAGCGTTCCATATGGTAGAGGCGCAGATGGCTGGTTTTTTCATCAATCACCTGTTGCTCGGTAGCGGGACGTTCGACACCGTGTACCGTGCGCAGGATACCCAGTAAGGCAAACAACGGATTGATAATATAGTTATTGGCAAGGTCGTACAGACGGTGAAACATGGGCTGACATAATCCAAAAAATTGCGTTTGGCCATTATAACCTAAGCTGACTGGCAAACCCTATGATCCCTGGCAGCAAAAATGGGCGGCTATTTCATGGCCACCGGCGAACTGATATATTCGGCCACACTCAGGCCATAACAATAAAAGGACACAGAATGATCAGTAACGCCTTGAAAAATAGACTCACGTCAATGGCGATTCTTGTACTGACACTAGCGGCATGCGGCAGCGGTGATGACACCCCCCGCGACAATCGGTCGCAGGCAGTCACTATCGCCCAGGCCAGTAGTGACAGTGACGTTGCCGCACCTGCCGTTATGACCGACACAAGCGGAGTACGTCATGTATTCTGGAATGTCAGGCTGGACCCCAGCCACTGGCAGACTCAACACAGCGTTTATAACAAAGACTCCGGCTGGTCACCTGCCATGGCAGTCACCGGCTCTGCGGGCTACTACCCGGACTGGACTGAAGGCATGGATATTTTCGATGCCGGCCAGGGCAGGATTCTCGTGGCCTGGACTGCGGACAATGCCAGTACCTGGGGTCGTGATATCTATATCAATAGCTATGCACCCGAGTCCGGGTGGTCCGCCCCCGTGCAGGTTAGATCATCGGAGAATACGATTCGTAAAGTAAAAATCGTTGCCGATGGCGAAGGTAAGCGCACACTGGTATGGATCGAAAGGGAATTCGCCACCGGCGGGTATTACAACCTGTGGGGCAGCCAGCAAACATCGGTCGGTGATACTTGGCAGCCGGCTCAGTTACTGGAAAACGCGCTTTACGATTGTGAGCAACTGAATGCCGGCATAACCCCCGCCGGCACGGTTACCGCACTCTGGCGACAAGGTGGCGCCATTCACACCATCTCTCTTGCCAACAATACATGGTCGGATATTCAACAATTGGCCAACGGTGGTGAGGCACTGAACACGGCTTTTTCCGCCAACGGCAATATTATCGCTGCCTGGAACGCCGTTGTTGACTCGGTACCTTCCATTCTGGCAAAGCGTTCCACCGCTACCGATGGCTGGAGCGGCAATGAAGTCCTGACACCTGCGACTATGACACTAGCACAACGCAGTGCCATCAATGTCGCCATCAATGATAGCGGCGACGCACTGGTACAGTGGCACACCAGTCTCGATCAGTTTATACCCACAGTCATTGCCAGGTACGTCGCATTGTCCGGTTGGCAAATGCCCGTTGAAACTGAGAGCGATACCTTTTTCGAAGAGGTCAGAACCCTCACCCTGGACGGGCAAAATCACGGATATTATGTCCGACAGAAGGCCAATAAAGCTCTACTCGCCTTTGTCTATGATGGCGACCAATGGCAACCGGGCAAGGAGATTTACAATGCCGGCGCCAATGACATCCTGACACCGCAACTGGCCATGGATAAAAACCGCAACGGGGTTGTCGCCTGGAGGGAGATTGTTGCCAACAACGGCGGATACGCCATAAAGGTCATTGTCATCGATGGGCAATGAGTTATGCAGAATCTACTGGCGATTGGAACAGTGACGTTTATTATGTGACAAGCAGGAAAGAGTTCACGTGAAAAAATAGAAAAGGATCAAACCATGGCCTCGTTAACACTGGTATTCGGTAATAAAAACTACTCATCCTGGTCGCTTCGCCCCTGGATATTCATGCGCCACCACGGTCTGGCATTCGAAGAGAAACGTATCGCCCTGTTCATGAAAACTACCGATGAACAGCTCAAACCATACAATTCTAACTTCAAAGTTCCGGTGTTACAGGATGGGGATCTGTTGGTCTGGGACTCCCTGGCCATATTGGAACACCTGTCAGAACATCATCTGGATGGCAAGGGCTGGCCCTTATCGTTACCCGCCCGAACATTAGCGCGTTCCATGAGCGCGGAGATGCACTCCAGTTTCGGCGCCCTGCGCAGCGAGCTGCCCATGAATTGCCGTAAGGTGTTTCATGGGATCAAACTCAGTGACGATGCGCAAAAAGACATTGAACGTATTCAATGGCTGTGGCGCGCCAGCCGCGAGCAGTTCGGCGCAAAAGGTCCTTGGCTGTTTGGCGAATACACCATAGCCGATGCCATGTTTGCGCCGGTTGCCCTGCGCTTCGCCGGTTACTCCATAGCGCTGGATGAAACCTCGCAACGTTATGTACAAACGGTGCTTGACCACCCGTCTATCCAGGCATGGATGGCCGCTGGCAGAGAAGAAGTAGAGATCATCGAGGAAGATGAAATAAACCTGTAGCCCGGTAGACGAGCTGTATAGAACGTTTTACCATAGGCGCCAACGATTACAACAACCTGGAGAAACTCTATGACCGCTATGCGCATGACCCAATTGACCATCGCCGCCATTATTCTTGTCGGTATCTGGCTGACTGGATTTAACAACGTTCATTGGCTGTTGTACGTGCCTGCAGCCATGCTCGCCTTCGCCGGAGCAGTCGGCTTTTGCCCCGGTGCCGCCTTCTGGGCCAAGTTGGGTTTTAAAAACAATTAAGAAATTCGCGGCGCAGGGATGCGCCAAATTTTAAACCCTGCCGGCCAGATAGGCCTTGCGCCTCGCCTCCGGGAACTGCTCAATTGCGTAACGCAGCATGGTACGCGGCATCTTTTGGTAGTGCTCCTTCAAGAACACCTCTTCAGCCTTCCGATCACGCTTGCCGATTTCCCGCAACACCCAACCCACCGCCTTATGGATCAGATCATGATCGTCATCACGCAGGATGGCTGATAGTTTCAGGGCGTCATCAAAATCTTTGAAGCGAATAAAGGCGAAACAGGCAATGATGGCGATGCGTCTTTCCCACAATTTCTTCGACCTTGCCAGCTTGTACAAAGGCTTGCGTTCTTTTTCCAACAAAAACTCGCCGACGATCTTGTGTGTCGACACATCCACCAGATCCCAATTATTGATATGGTCGGTATTGTTCAGATAAAAACGATAAATACGTTCGCGACCTTTCTCGTCGGCCCGCTTGAAGTGCTCTATCATCAGCAACAAGGCGCACAGACGCTCCTCATGCCAGGGGGAAGCAAGTAACTTTTCCACCACAGAAAACTCTGTTGCGCGAAACTGCTTGACCACGGCACGCACGGCCGGTACCCGCAACCCGATGAACTTGTCCCCTTCGGCATACTCGCCCGGCCCGGTCTTGAAATAGCGCTGCAGATCGTTGATACGATCAGACTCGGCAACGGCACGCAGGGCTTGTTTGATCTGCGCAACGCCGCCCTTTTGAGTCATTATTTAGCACCCTCGCGTGCCATAAAATCCTCGATCAAGGCAACCGGCACCGCACCTACCTGTTCTGCCTGTAGTTCACCTTTTCCGTCATACACCAAAAAGGTCGGGGTACCACGCCAAGCCTTGCCGGTCAGGTCCTGGTAAAAGCCGGCGACGGCTTTCGGGTCACCCAGCAGATTGGGAAACAACACCTTGTGCCGCTTTACAAAGGCCTGCGCATCGGCCTTACCAGCCATGCCATCCAGCGATATACCCAACATTCGCGCATCTTTATCCTTGTGTTTTTCATGGAACGCCTGATAACTGTGCGCCTCCTGATTGCAGACATGGCAGTCTGAGGCCCACAACATCACCACCAGCCATTTACCATCGCCTGTATATTCACTCACGCTGTGAAAACCACCATCAAAATCCTTGAATATCCCGGCAGCGGCGAGCGCACCACCAGACACCAACAACATTATGAAAACAAAAAGTTTTCCAACCTTAGACAGTGACATAACAACCTCGAACAGAGTTAACAGACACGGATTAGATCCAACATATCGCTGCTTGTTACAGACCTTTTTACCAAATTCCAGGGTTCGGCGGACAGTATGCCGGTTTTGCCTTACATCCCGCAAATACTGAAATTCAGCAAAAAAGGACAGGTTCTGAAGAAGGAAATTTGCTAGCGTCCCATTCCACCTTGAGCCAGTAATTCAGACCGTGCATCAAGCAACAATACTAACAAGACGGCGAGGGAGGAAAAATGCAAAAACCAATACAACACCTAAAACGCAAGACTTTTACCTGTCTGCTGATAGGCATAAACGCGCTTGTGACCGGCCCATTGTTGTCAGAGGCCAAAGCTGAACCAGCGACCTACAACATAAACAGTGGTGTGGCACCTGACGCAATAGTCAGCAATTATTTTGAAATCAACCAAACCCCCAACGGCCGCCGGGAATACCTGTTTCCCGCCCTAAACGACTACGGTGACGTGGTCGGCCGCATAGCCCCCCCGCCCGGTAGCGAGGCGCGCATTCAATCCCATAGCGCGGTATGGCGTGACGGTATTGTGAACGACCTTGGAATGCGTGGTTGCGAATACGGAGTTAGTATCTGCGCCAGTCGTGCCCTGGGCATCAACAACGCTGGCCTTGTAGTCGGCGCTTCTCACAGCGAAAGAAACGCCGCCCTGTGGGGCCCGAACGGCCTGACCTATTATTATGAACACGAATATCGCGCACTGCCCGGCCAAAAAATAAAGATAAATGCAGGTGCCGGTTGGGAATGGGGATGGTCAAAAGACGTCAACGAACGCGGCATCACAGTCGGTTCCGGCCGCTCCGATCGCTTTGGTATTAACGACTACCTGGTCCATGGGTTTGTCTGGTACAACGATTATGCCGTGTTGATCATCGGTGACTACAATCAGGCCAGTTTTGCCAATGCCATCAATGAACGTATCCAGGTCACCGGTTCCATCGACGATGGTGGCCTTATGGTCGCCTACATCTATGCAGATAAACAGGTCAGCCTGCTGGGACATCTGGGCGGTGGGCGCTCCGAGGGTGAAGACATCAACAATGCCACACCGGCACAAGTAGTTGGTGTTAGCGAAACCGGATCGGGTGAACAACACGCCTTCCTGTGGAACGGAGAGACGCTTCTTGACCTGGGAACACTGGGAGGAGCAACCAGTCACGCACGTGCCATCAATGATGCCGGACAAATCGTCGGCTATGCCACACTAAACGATGGCAGCGCCCGAGGTACCCTTTGGCAAGAAGGTCAAATTTATGACCTGAACGATTATATCGCCGCGGATTCCGGCTGGGTGATCGAGGATGCATATGATATCAACGCGCAAGGCGAGATTCTGGTTCGTGCTGTAAACGGCGAAGGCCAGGCCTATCTCCTGCTCAGCCCGCCCGGCGTTGTTCGCCCTGTGCGCGCCGGCACCGGCGCCGGTACCTATAATCCACTGCCCATGGAGTCTCTGCAGCAAATCGGTACTTCCTACAGTGACTCACCCATAGCCCTTGTCACTGACGAAGAAAACAGTGTTTATCACGCCGGCAGTTTTATCGGCACACTGGACTTCGACCCCAGTGACGGTGAGTATCTTGTAACCAAAAACTACCGCGCCAGCTTTGTCAGCAAGCGCGACGCCGATAACAATCACCTGTGGACATTGACCCTCGGGGGCAATTCCTCGTTCTACAATGGAATTGCCATCACGGATCTTGCCGTCGACGCAGAAAATAATCTGTATGTTGTTGGCGATGTCTCTTACGGCTGTTTCGATTTCGATCCAGGTCCGGCAATCAATCAGTTGTGCAGTAACTTTTCTAGTTTTTACCGCAATGCCTACATTGCAAAATACAGTAGTACGGGACAGTTTGTTTGGGTCAAAGCCTTTACCGGATACGTCGAATCCTTTGCCCGTGACGTCGCGGTGGATGGAGTAGGTAACGTTACCCTGCTCGGTTATACCAAGGGCTATCAGAATACTGACCTTGATCCCGGTGTTGGCATCGTCAATGCACCCGGTGGCAGCCAATTTCTTGTCACGCTCGATGTCAATGGTAACTACGCATCGAGTGTAGTCGGCCTGGCAGGCGCGCCCACACAGTTGGCTGTATTGAATACAGGCGGCATACTGGTGGGCGGCGAATATTCCGGAACCGTGGATTTTGATCCGGGCGCCGGTGTAACCGAACGCA
The DNA here is from genome assembly GCA_002450975.1 of Proteobacteria bacterium UBA6915. Classification (GTDB taxonomy): domain Bacteria; phylum Pseudomonadota; class Gammaproteobacteria; order UBA6915; family UBA6915; genus UBA6915. The sequence continues at coordinate 972 of DKAX01000031.1, read as the reverse complement.
CAGCAGATGAAACGCAAATAGGTAATTCAGTATATAACAATGGCTTTGTTGCACGCTTTGACAGTGATGGACAATTTCTGTGGGTGCGCACTTATCTAAGCGATCTACCGGGTAACAAGATTAATTTAAAATTGGCGGCGCACGATGGCAATGCCATCGTTTGGGCTGAAAACACGCTGGAGAAGCTGAATACGCAAGGCAGCGTTATCTGGTCAACGCCTACGACAGGCCTCCACGCCTCAATGGCAGTCAACGCTGCGGGTCAAATCTATATCAGTGGTTTAACGCAAGGCGCTACCGATTTCGACCCGGGAAGCTTTGAAGATATTAAAGGACGCGATGGAATTGTTAACTTCACTACGCATTTTGATAGTAATGGAAACTACAAGTGGACGAATGTCATTCAAGACGCACAGACGGTCAGCTATCACATCATAAAAAGCACTGCTGTCGATAAACTGGGCTCGCTCTACATGCTGGGCGAATTCAACAAGACTATTATCGAACCGGACAGCGGACTAAGCCTGACCGCCGACAAAGCAACCTACGAGTACGACGTCGATTTATATTACGCCAAGTTTGCACAATAACGCGGGTCGTCGCTAACAGCACTATTTTCGAGGGCACGTTTCAGTGCCCTCTTTTTTACGCCAGTAATACCGCCAGAATGCCTGTTAAATAGATACCGTCGAAGGTACCGGCACCGCCAATGGATGCCAGTGCCGTTCCCATGCGCCTCACATCGCGCATACGCATGATGTCTGCACCGATAAGCACCCCAAGGGTACCGGCAATATAGGCCAGCGGCGCACTTTGTTGGGGCGCTATCACCAGCGCCGTCGTAGCTGCTATCAGAGGTGCTATCAATACCGGCATACCAATACCAACACCGCGTATGGGCCGACTGAAGGCATAGCTGGCCAAAGACACGATTGTAACCGCCAATAGGAGTCGCCAAAGACCTAGGCCGCT
>DKAX01000194.1 GCA_002450975.1 Proteobacteria bacterium UBA6915 | reverse complement strand
AGGGCGAGGTCGTGGCCGAGGTCATCGCCGGCAAGAACGTGCAGTACGACGCGCGCCAGGTGCCCGCGGTCGTGTTCACCGAGCCCGAGGTCGCGACGGCCGGCCTGACCGAGCCCGAGCTGAAGGAGAAGGGCATCGCGTATCGCGCGGGCAAGGTGCCCTTCGCGGCGATACGCGATGCCCTTCTCCTTCAGCTCGGGCTCGGTCAGGCCGGCCGTCGCGACCTCGGGCTCGGTGAACACGACCGCGGGCACCTGGCGCGCGTCATTCGCCACGTCGTGGCCGGCGATGACCTCGGCCACGACCTCGGCCTCGTGGCTGGCCTTGTGGGCCAGCATCATGCCGCCGGCCACGTCGCCGATGGCGTAGATGCCCGGCGCGGTGGTTTCGAGGTATTCATTGGTGATGATGAAGCCGCGTTCGTTGACTTGCACGCCTGCCTGTTCCAGGCCCAGTCCATCGGTCGCCGGGGTGCGGCCAATGGCGGCAAAGACGGTGGCAAACTCCTCTTTACTGCCGTCGCTGAAGTGAACGCTGACTTTGTCATCATGCACCTGGCAGCCGGTGACGGTGACGCGTTTTTTCACCTGAATGCCCAGGCGGCGGAATTTGGCCTCCAGTAGATTACTGGCGCGGTCTGGGATGTAGCGGCGATTGAACAAGGCCTCTTTGTGTTCGGCAATGGTGACACGGGTTCCGTATTGGTGCAGGAAAAAACCCAACTCGGCGCTGATGGGGCCGCCACCGACAAACAGAATCGATTCCGGCGCCTCTTTCAAATCAAACATGAAGTGACTGGAGTCGATGATGCGCTTGCCGTCCGTCGGGCAGTGGGGATGGGGCTTGGGGTGGGCGCCGGTGGCAATGATGAATTTATCGGCTGTCAGGGTTGTTGGTTCACCGCCTGAGTGGTCGCTCACCTCCAGGGTGTGGCGATCTATAAAGCGCGCTGTGCCATGCACCATGTGTACACCCAGGTGACGCAACCAGACGGGAAAATCTTTGCGTATGCCGGCGACCACGTTGTCCTTGTGGGCCATGGCGCTGGCGAAGTCGCCCTTGATGCTGCCTTCGATACCGTGCCCCTGCAAGCCCTCTATATCCTCCATCAGGCTGGCCAGATGGACCAGAGAATCCTTGGGTACACAGCCCTGGTTGAGGCAGGTGCCGCCCCACAAACCTTTTTCGACCAGGGCCACGCGCGCGCCGGTGAGGGCGGCATTGACGGCTGCCTTATAACCACCCGGCCCACTGCCGATGACGATGATGTCAAAACGCTCACTCATGGTGTCGCTTCCTTTTGACAATGACGTATGAATTCGCAGAATGCCTGGGTCCAGTGGTTGCCGGCCACATCACGCAGATGGGTGAAGCCGGCCAGGACATTGCGGTAGACGATGCCGTCGTGGTGGCCGTCGATACCGTGGCCCCTCTCTACTTGAAAGGCGTAGTGCAATCCGGGATCCACGTTGTGCAGCCCGGCATAGTGGAACTCGTGGGCGCTTACATGTACAGGGGAGTGGGTCCACGGGTGGTGTTCGCTGCGTTTCATGCGTACATAGCCGCGTCCTTGCGGGCGGCTGTGCATGACCGCGTCGGCGGCAATGGCGCCAACCATATCGAAGCGACGCTCATGCCACTGTAGGGAACGACTGAGATACATCAGCCCGCCGCACTCGGCATAGACCGGCAGACCGCTTTCGATGGCCTGGCGGATCTGTGCACGTAGTGAATGGTTGGCGCTGAGTTGTTCCATCTGGGTCTCGGGAAACCCGCCGCCGATAAACAGGCCATCCACTTGTGGTAATTGGCTATCGTGCAGGGCGTCGAAAAAGACCAACTCGGCACCGGCCTGCTGCAAACCCTCCAGGTCGCCTGGGTAGTAGAAACCAAAGGCATCATCACGCGGGATGCCGATACGCAGACGACTGACCGGCGGCAGGGGGATCTCCTGATCGACCGGCCAATCGATGGTTGGCGCCTGTTGCGCCAATTCGCGTACGGCCTGGAGATCCACCTGATCAGCCACATGGCGGGCGATCAGGGCGATTTTGTCGTCGGCGGCACGCGCCTCGTTCTGCGGTATCAAGCCCAGGTGACGTTCGTCGATGAGCAGATCGTCGTGGCGCTGCACGGCTCCTAATACGCGCACGTCAGTATAGTGCTCGATGATGGCGCGCAGCTTGGACTCGTGGCGCTTGCCGCCGACCTTGTTGAGGATGACGCCGGCGATATTAATGTGTTTGTCGAAGGCCTGGTAACCCAGGATCAAGGGTGCCACACCTCGGGTCATGCCCTGGGTGTCCAGTACCAGCACCACCGGCGCTTGCAATAATGCAGCGAGGGCGGCGTTACTGTTGCTGCCGTCCAGATCGAGGCCGTCATACAGGCCTTTATTGCCCTCGACCAGGGCGATGTGGGCATCGCTGCTGCGGGCGGCGAACACCTGTTGGATCTCTTGCGGCGATTGGGTATAGAAATCGAGGTTATAACACGGACGACCGGCCGCCCGCCCCAGCCACATGGGATCGATGTAGTCGGGGCCTTTCTTGAAGGGCTGTACCTTCAGGCTTTGTCCATGTAAGGCCGCGCACAGGCCGATGCTCAGCGTGGTCTTGCCGGAGGATTTATGGGCGGCGGAGAGGAGGAGACGGGCCATAGCCGACCGGCGCCGCTGCTTAAGCGGCGCTGCCCAATTTCGTTTTGTTGCGTGCCTGCCACATGGCCTGGGCCTGTTGCTCGGCCTGTTCGATGCTGTCGGCGCGTCCCATCATTTGCAGCGTGATGGCGACGGTACCGATCACAGCCGCCTCACCGTATTCATCACTCTGTTCACCACGCCAGATAGCCACCAGGTCATCCACGTTGAGGTCATCTTTGCGCACATGGCGCAGCTTAAACATGGCCGGCCACTCCTGTTCACTCATCTCGCCGTTGTGTACGCTTTGCACCAGGCAGGGCATATCGGGATTGCGTTCGATCTCACCACCTTCACCCTTGATCACCGCCATGTGCGGGATATCCAGCATAATACCGGCCTCCTGGTGCATGGGGCGGTAGCCGGGGTGGAAGATACCTTGCATGACGTAGTCGGCGTCGAAGGGGTTGAGCATGCGCGCAATGGTGTGCACCGGCGAGCGCAGACCCAGGTAGGGACGCAACTCGATGATGTGGTAGAGGCGGGTGCTCATATGCTCCAGGTCGATATAGGCGAAGTTGTGCTTGTCCAGCAGCTTGGTCGCTTCTTTCAGCGAGTGTGCAACGGGCAGTCCCAGGGCCGCCAGCACGTCTTTGGTGTAGAGGCGTCCGGCGGTGTGACCGCTGGCGCCGTGCATAAAGACGCGCATACCGTTTTGTGCCAGCAACAGGGTGGAGAGGATATACCAGGGCAGTTGGCGTTTTTTACCGGCATAGGAGGACCAGTCCAGATCCACCTTGACACCTTTGGGTACTTTCAGGCTTTCTTTGATAGCCTCGACGGCGCCGGCAACCTCTTCCGGGCTCTCTTCCTTGACGCGCATAAGCATCAAGAATGCGCCCAACTGGATGGGCAGGACCTCGTCGTTCATGATCATGGACATGGCCTTGTGGGCCTCTTCCCGCGTCAGTCCGCGTGAACCCTTTTTGCCCTTGCCCAGGATGCGGATGTATTCGGCGAATGGATGTTCCTGTTGCATAACGTAACCTCCACAATAGCAGAGGCCGGTAGGGTTACCGGCCTCGCAAACAGATCAATCAACAACCACTGGCGTAAAACCAGCGGGCTTAGGCCGCCTTGTGATGCGGATCGACATCGGCATCGGCCAGGGTGGCCGGCAGAAAACCCAGCACCTTCATGCCCAGGGTGACGACGATCAGGGCGATGCCTACGCCGCCGATGCCCAGCAGAACTTCAGGCAGGGT
>DKAX01000160.1 GCA_002450975.1 Proteobacteria bacterium UBA6915 | reverse complement strand
GGCCTTGATCACCGCCTCGAAGATACGACACAGAAAATCGATCTCGGAACGACCGGCATCCTCGGCAGAAAACTCCACATTATCAGTGTACTGGCGGGCGCGCTTCACCGCGTGCACCGCCTGCTCCACCACCTGATCAGGTTCCATGCGCAGCTTCATCTGCATATGAATGGGCGAAGTGGCGATGAAGGTGTGAATGCGTCCGGCATTGGCCGGTTTTAACGCCTCACCGGCGCGATCGATATCCTTGTCCAGGGCACGGGCCAGGGCACAGACCACACTCTCCTTGACCGCCTCGGCCACCGCACGCACTGATTCGTAGTCACCGGGGCTGGCAATGGGAAAACCCGCCTCGATCACATCCACACGCATGCGCTCCAGGGCCTTGGCAATACGAACTTTCTCGTCACGGGTCATGGAGGCGCCCGGGCTTTGTTCGCCGTCGCGTAAGGTGGTGTCAAAGATGATCAACTGCTGGCTCATTTGGAGTCTCCAACGGCGCAGTACACGCCGTGTGATTCTTTATGCAAAGGTCTATCGATATCACAACTCTCCAGGTGCCAAGCGCCTAAGAGGAAACGTGGCTTGTCTGGTAATGGGGCTTATCAGCCCTTGGGCTGCTGATCCTCTTTACTTTCGCCGCCTTTTTTACCGATGAAGCGCTGCACCGCCTGGCGAACCCGACCCAATGTCATCAGCGGACCCGATAAGGCATAGAGGAAAAAGATGGCAAACAGCACCTGTGGTGGATCTATCGAAACAAACACGAAGACCATGACCATGACCAATATGGCCATGAATGGCACCTTTCCCTTGAGGTCAAGATCTTTGAAACTGCGAAAACGGATATTGCTCACCATGAGCACACCAACTCCGACCGTGATCAACAAGGCAGGGAAACGCCATATCTCGCCGGTGGTACCGTAATCGGTACCAACCCAGACCATGCCCGCCACCACGGCTGCGGCCGAAGGACTGGCCAGCCCCTGGAAATAGCGTTTGTCAGCCACGCCGAGCTGGGTATTGAAGCGGGCCAGGCGCAAGGCGACGGCGGCGGTATAGATAAAGGCACCCAACCAGCCAATTTTGCCCAGGCTGGAGAGGGACCAGCTATACATCACCAGGGCCGGTGCCAGGCCGAAGGAGACCATGTCCGCGAGACTGTCATACTGGGCGCCAAAATCACTCTGGGTGTTGGTCAGACGCGCAACGCGCCCATCCAGTCCGTCCATGATCATGGCGACAAACACCGCTACCGCCGCGGCCTCGAAACGGCCACCGATGGAGGCGACAATGGCGAAAAAACCGGCGAACAAACAACCGGTAGTAAACAAATTGGGCAGAAGATAGATACCACGCCGACGCTTGGCCTCGGCGATTTCCACCACATCCGCTTCGGTAGAGGCGATCTCTTTTTCTACGGGGCTGTTCATGCTGATTCCCTAAAATATTCAAACGACTGTGAGAAAAACTATACTCCAGGCACTGGAGTTTGCAAACGCAGGGCGCCTATCAAGGATGGGTGAGGTTGGCCAGTACCGAGGTTCCTGCCCGCACCCGCTCTCCGGATTTGACCTTGAGTTGACTGTTTTCCGGCACAAATACCTGTAAACGCGAGCCGAAACGCACCAGACCACAACGCTGTCCCTGGCCAATGCGCTCACCGGCGTGGATATAACACCTGGGTCTACGGATACCATGTCCACTGACCGCCAATACCACATCATCCTTTTCGTCGCTTTGCACCCATTGGGCATAACAACCGGTGTTAGGTTCCACACCCGCATGGGGATACCACTGCTGCTGGACCTTGCCCTCCATGGGGCTGCGGATGGAGTAGATGTCCAGGAAAGACATTTCCAAAGTGATATTCACCGCCTCCCGATCCAGGTAGGGATCGCGCACCTTTTCCACTGATACCACGCGACCATCGGCCGGACTGACGATGGCCAGGGGCAAGGGCGGCACCTTGCGTGGCGGATCACGAAATAAAAATACGAACCCCAGGGCCAGTCCCCAGAACGGCCACTCCAGCGGATTGTGTTGCCCATAATGCAGAACGCCCGCGATCAGCACGACTGCCAGGATCAGCAGCCAGCCTTCGCGGGCGATCAGTGGATAACGATAAGCAGGCATTGCCGGTAGACAGGCCTAAGCTGATCAATATTCCTTAGTTCTTGCTCTTGTCGACGATCTTGTTAGCGCCGATCCAGGGCATCATGGAACGCAGACGCTCACCCACCTGCTCGATGGGATGGGCTGCATTCAGGCGACGCATGGCTGTCATCTCCGGATAGTTGCTTTGACCTTCCAGGATAAATTTCTTGGCATAGACGCCGGTCTGGATATCGGTCAGGGCGTCCTTCATGGCCTGACGGCTCTCGGCATTGATCACGCGACGACCGGTAACATACTCGCCATACTCGGCATTATTGGAGATGGAGTAGTTCATATTGGCGATGCCGCCTTCGTACATCNNTCGATGATACCGGTACGACCGCCACCCACAGCGGAGGCATAGGACAGGGCCAGATTCTTGGCCTGACCGGAGGCATCCTGGAACACGGCGATCAGGTCAGGGATACCACCGCCCTTGACGAACTCACTGCGCACGGTATGACCGGGGGCCTTGGGGGCGATCATGATCACATCCAGGTCGGCGCGGGGCACAATCTGGTTGTAGTGAATGGCGAAGCCGTGGGCGAAGGCCAGAGTAGAACCCTTCTTCAGGTTGGGCTCGATCTCATTCTTATATAACTGGGACTGGAACTCGTCGGGGGTCAGGATCATGACCACATCGGCACTGGCTACCGCCTCGGGTACCGCCTTAACGGTCAGACCGGCAGCCTGGGCCTTCTTGGCAGAGGCAGAACCGGGACGCAGACCGACCACTACATTGACATCGGAATCCTTCAGGTTGTTGGCATGGGCATGGCCCTGTGAACCGTAACCGATTACGGCAACCTTCTTGCCTTGAATCAGGGATAAATCGCAGTCTTTGTCGTAGTAAATGTTCATGGCTTATGTCCTAGTTCCAAAATTGATCTTTGAGTTCCCTGGCGGCGCCGGCCGCGGGGGGCGATAGTGTAGCGTAATCGCGGGGGATTTTCCCGCGTTTATTCTAATGAAGCGGGTTACTGAAACAGGGATTTGTCACCGCGACCGATGCCGCTGACCCCGGAACGTACCGTCTCCAGGATATTGTCCCTGCCCAGGGTCTGGATGAAGGCATCCAGTTTTTCACAAGTGCCCGTCAATTCAATGATATAGGTGGAATCGGTGACATCGATGACCCTTCCGCGGAAGATATCCACCAGGCGTATCACCTCTTCCCGTGCCGGACCGATGGCACTGACCTTGATCAGCATCATCTCGCGCTCAATGTGCTTACCCTCGGTCAGATCGACCAGCTTGACCACGTCGATCAGTTTGTTGAGCTGCTTGGTGATCTGCTCGATGATCTCCTCGGAGCCGCGGGTCACCAGGGTCATGCGCGACAGTGAGGGATCCTCGGTCGGGGCTACAGTCAAAGATTCAATGTTATAGCCGCGCGCCGAAAACAGGCCCGCCACCCGCGACAGGGCGCCGGATTCGTTTTCCATCAGGATAGAGATTATGTGCCGCATGTTTACACCAATATCATTTCATTGAGGCCAGCACCGGCCGGGATCATGGGATAGACGTTTTCCGTCGTGTCTATGATGAAGTCCATAAAGACCAGACGGTCCTTAAGCTTCATGGCCTCCTTTAGGGCCGCCTCCACGTCACCGGGCTTGTCTATGCGCATACCGACATGGCCATAGCTTTCCGCCAGTTTGACGAAATCGGGTAAGGCCTCCATATAGGACATGGAGTAACGGCTGCTATAGAAGAACTCCTGCCACTGGCGCACCATGCCCAAAACACCGTTGTTCAGGTTGATAATCTTGATGGGCAGGGCGTATTGCTTACAGGTCGACAGCTCCTGGATATTCATCTGGATACTGCCCTCGCCGGTAATACAGGCCACGGTCGCCTTGGGGTGGGCCACCTGAATACCCATGGCCGCTGGCAGACCAAAGCCCATGGTGCCCAGACCGCCGGAGTTTACCCAGCGGCGCGGCTTGTCGAAGCCGTAAAACTGGGCGGCAAACATCTGGTGCTGACCGACATCGGAGGAGATAAAGGCATCCCCTTGGGTAACCTTGTGCAGGGCCTGCACCACCTGCTGGGGTTTGACCTTGCCGCTGTTGTGGTCGTATTTGAGGCAATCCATGGCACGCCACTCCTCGATCTGTTTCCACCAGGCGGCCAGCGCCTCCGGATCGGGCTTTTTCTTCTCCTCTTTCAGGATCTTGACGCACTCTTTCAACACCGGCTCCACCTGACCGACGATGGGGATATCAACCTTGACGTTCTTGGAAATAGAAGCGGGATCGACGTCGATATGGACAATGCGCGCATCGGGACAGAACTTCTGCACATTACCGGTAACGCGATCATCGAAACGGGCACCGATGGCGATCAACACATCGCAGTGGTGCATGGCCATATTGGCCTCATAGGTGCCGTGCATGCCCAGCATACCCAGGAACTGTTTGTCACTGGCCGGGAAGGCGCCCAGGCCCATCAAGGTGTTGGTGATAGGGTAACCCAGCATGCGCGTCATCTCGGTCAAGGCCTTGGAGCCCTCGCCCTGCACCACGCCACCACCGGTGTAAATCATCGGGCGTTTGGCGGAGAGCATCAGACTGACGGCACGCTTGATCTGACCGGTATGGCCCTTGACCACCGGCTTGTAGGAACGCATTTCGACCTTTTTCGGATAGTCATACACGCACTTGTTGGCGGTGACATCCTTGGGGATATCCACGACAACCGGACCGGGACGTCCGGTGGTGGCGACAAAAAAGGCCTTCTTGATGGTCACGGCCAGGTCTTTGACATCCTTGACCAGGAAGTTGTGTTTGACGCAGGGACGGGTGATACCAACGGAGTCGACCTCCTGGAAGGCATCATTGCCGATCATGCTGGTGGGCACCTGGCCGGTGATCACCACCATAGGGATAGAGTCCATATAGGCAGTGGCGATGCCGGTCACCGCATTGGTGGCACCGGGGCCGGAGGTAACCAGGACCACGCCCGGCTTGCCGGTGGAGCGGGCGTAGGCATCGGCGGCATGGGTGGCCGCCTGTTCATGGCGCACCAGATAGTGCTTGACTGCCGACTGTTTATAGATCGCATCGTAAATATGCAGGACGGCACCACCGGGATAACCGAAAATATCAGTCACCCCTTCGTCCGCTAAACATCGAACCACTATGTCCGCACCGGTCAGTTCCACAAAGCGCTCCCAGGAAAAAGCCAAAAGAAAAACGCCCGCTTAAACGGGCGCGTTTCGGTAATCGAATATATAGGCAAAAAGTACTGAATAAATAGCCCCGCGGTCAAGTGAAAATCGCGGATAGTGCCCGATTTTACTCATCTTTTTACCTGATTGCCCCCAATCGCGCGAACAACTCACCGCCGGGCATCGGCGACAGGGTGTGGCCCAGGCCACAGATCGATAGAAAAAATCCCCTGGCCCCTACCTAACCCTTGGATTTTATGCGATCATTTCGGTCAATTATTAGTATCACACGCAGATTGCAACAGCAGGCAGATTGGCTCACACCATGAACACAGACGGCAAGATCGTCATCGAAGGGGTCACGCAGGATGGCCGGAAATTCCGCCCCAGTGACTGGGCCGAGCGCATGAGCGGTGTCCTCTCCACCTTCGGCCGGGACCACCGCATCCATTACTCCCCCCTGGTACAACCCACCACCATTAACGGCGTAAAGTGCATCGTGGTTGATCCGACCCTGGAAAAGAGTCACCCGGAGATGTTCAGTCACATCCTGAGTTTTGCCCGCAATAATAACCTCACCATCCACCGTGGCGACGAACAGAAAAAGGCCGCCGGGGCCGAGTGATGCCCTTATTAAAGCTACAAACCAATCTCACCATTGACCAAGACAAGCGGGCGCAGCTACTCAAACAGTTGTCGCAAAACGTCGCCGAGCAACTGGGCAAACCGGAGCGCTATGTCATGATCAGCCTGGAGCACAATCCGGATATGTTGTTCGCCGGCAGCGACCAACCGCTGGCCTACCTGGAACTGAAGAGCATCGGTCTGCCGGTCGCCAGCTGTAAAGAGCTGTCGAACAATTTATGCGGCCTGCTGGAGTCCCTGCTGGGCATCAAGCCCGATCGCATCTATATCGAATTTGCCGATGCGCCGCGTGCGCAATGGGGCTGGAACGGCGGTACGTTTTAAACCCGCCGCAACACCTTTAAGGGCGCCTGGCGCACCACGTTATAGGTTCCCATCAATCCCGCAATCCCTACCGCCAACGCACTGCCGGCTATCGCCAACAACCAAAATGCTGGCTCGCTGTGATATTCCAGATCGAACAACCGATGGCCGATGACGCTGGCGGTCGCCACCGCGCCGGCAGTGGCGATAAAGCCGGCTAAGGCCCCCAATACCAGAAACTCCACCGCCAACCCCTGCAAAATCTGTTTACGACTGGCCCCCAGGGTACGCATGATGGCACCTTCATTGAGGCGTTCATCGCGGGTCGACTGTAAGGCGGTAAACAAAATCACCACACCGGCCAGCAAAGTAAAGATAAAAATCCCCTGCACCGCCATGATTACCCGGCGAATCACGCTGCGCACCTGATTCATAATCACGGAAACGTCGATGATGGTGACATTGGCGAAGCGTTGCGCCAGATCCGCCAACACCTGGTGCCGCTCATCGGCCAAGTAAAAGGCAGTGATATAACTGGCGGGAAACTCCTGCAACAGTGCCGGTGAAGCAATAACAAAGAAATTGACCCGAAAGGAGTCCCACTGCACCTCACGCAAGCTGGTGACACGCGCCTCGACGGTCTCGCCGGCGATGTCATAACGCATGCTATCACCCAATTCGATGCCGAGGGTTTCGGCGATGCCCTTCTCGACGGAAAACTCCTTGGCCTGCGGATCGACCCACCATTGCCCCGAAGTCAATGTATTATGCTGCGGTGCCTTCGCCATCCAGGAGAGATTGAACTCCCGTTCCACTAGACGGCGCGCGCGATCATCGCTGTAGTCATCGGCGGACACCGTTCGCTCGTTGATCGCCAACAACCGACCGCGAATCATCGGCTCTAGCTCAACGCCCCGCAAGCCGTGTTGCGCAAAAAAGGCCTTCAACTCCGGCAACTGTCCGGGCTGAATATTGATCAGAAACCGATTAGGCGCATCGACAGGCAGGCTCGCCTGCCATTGCTGTAAGAGATCAGTGCGCACCAGGGTCAACACCAGCAACACCATCAGCCCCAGCCCCAATGACAAGACCTGCACGACACTGAGTCCGGCGCGGCGCGTGATCGCCGACAGCCCGTAACGCCAACTGACACCGCCCCAGCCCTGCACCCGGCGCAGCAACAAAATCATGCCATAGACAAAAACACTCAAAGTCACAGCCGTCAGCAACAATCCCAGCAGTACGCCCCCCCCAAGCCGCAGATCGCCGCCCTGCCAAAGGACCAACCCCGCCATGGCCAGCACGCCTGGTAGGTAACCCAATGCGCTCACCTGAATCTTGCCCAGGGACTCACGCCGCAACACAGAGATCGTCGGCACACCAGGCAAACGCAACACCGGCGGCAGGGCAAAACCCAACAGAGAGACCAGCCCGGTGATCATGGCGAAACCCAGTGGGTTCAATGAGGGCTCCGGCAACTGTACGTGAAGCATCTGCCCAACCACCCCCGTCAGCATCATCTGCATGGCGTAGCCGATCAGACTGCCCAGCAGACTGGCCA
>DKAX01000085.1 GCA_002450975.1 Proteobacteria bacterium UBA6915 | reverse complement strand
GCCAGTTTCTTTGTCTATCACCAGTGTGCAGGATTGCACTGTGCCGTAGGCTTCGAACATAGCCCGGAGCTCTGTCTCCGTGGTGGTGCGGGCTAGATTGCGTACCAGTAGTTTCATGGGCTCACCGTGCTATGTTGAAGCTGGAAATATACCCTTTGTGGCGAATAGAGTCATCTGCCAAAAGTCGGATAGCTCATGGACAGGAAAATCAAGGGTAGATTCCTTAATTACTAATTTGTTTCCTACTATCCCATATATAAATAGAAAAGCTCCACCACTGCAATGCTGACAACAAAATTAAACAAGCATATTCTGCCACCGATTAATGGGATTTTGGGGAGCAGGTCATGGTCTTCATTCGATAATCGTGGTTATCTTGCTATATAGTCTAAAATCAACATGCGGGATTGGCGCCAGCCCAGCAAACGATACGGTAAAATAATTACTAACCGGTTCTTAACCTCAATGACAACAAGGACGACTTAAGACAGAGGTTTATACACATGTTTTTACCATCTCGTTCACTGACCGGNNGGAGGTGGTGAGGACGGTTCGAACACGATCAGTGGGCTGGATGTGCGGCCGAGCAATACGACCTGTCTCGCGAGCACTTTCGAGGGAACCAGCCCCGGTGGCGGCACACTGACGGTTCGACTCGAGCGTGCCTATCCGAATCTCACACTGCCCGTACCAACCGCGATGACCATGCGCCCCGGCGACGACTCGCGCTGGTACATGGTGGATCGCACCGGCCGGATTCTCTGGTTCGATGCCACCAACGAAAACACCTCCCAGCTCAATCTCGCGCTCGATATTCGGTCCGCCGTAGATACAGCCGGTGAGGGTGGGCTGCTGGACATGGCCTTCCATCCCGACTTCGCGAACAACGGCTACGTCTATCTCTCCTACACGGGGCCTGGTAGCCCATTGATCTCGCGCTTCGTGCGATTCACCAGCGATAACGGGGGCAACAGCTTTGATGCGACCAGCGCGTTCAATATTCTTAGCGTGAATCAACCTTATACCAACCACAATGGCGGGAAGATCGGTTTCGGGTCAGACGGTAACCTCTATATCGGCTTGGGCGACGGTGGCTCTGGCGGCGACCCGCAGGATCATGCCCAGAATACCAACGACTTGCTCGGCGCGATGCTGCGTATTGACGTCGACAGTGCTTCGCCCTATGGCATTCCCACTGACAATCCCTTCGCCAGCGGCGGCGGGCAGGCGGAGATTTATGCCTGGGGCCTGCGCAATCCCTGGCGCTGGAGCTTCGATCAGCTGACGGGTGCTCTCTGGCTGGGTGATGTTGGCCAGGGCAGCTGGGAAGAGGTGGATATCATCGTCAATGGGGGCAATTACGGCTGGCGCTGCTACGAGGGTACACATGCCTACAATACGACCGGTTGCGGACCCGCCAGCGACTATATCATGCCGGTGGCGGAGTATGGCCGTAGCGAGGGTTATTCCATCACCGGCGGCTACGTCTACCACGGCAGTGCCATTCCGGCATTGCGGGGTAATTATGTCTTTACGGACTATGGATCGGGCACGATCTGGGGTCTGTTCGCCACGGGTACGGGGAGTTACCGACGCGAGGTCCTGGTGTCGGCGGCCGGAACGGGTTTCGCCGCGATGGCGCAAGGCAACGATGGTGAGGTGTATTTCCTCAACATCGGTTCCGGTCAGATTTTTCGGCTGGTCGACGCCTCACCACCGGTGTCGAGTGGCCCACCGACACTGCTTTCCGATACCGGTTGCGTCAATCCCAGTGACCCGAGTCAGCCGGCCCCGGGTTTGATTCCGTATGCCCTGAATCTGTCATTCTGGTCGGACGGCGCCGAGAAACAACGCTATCTGGCACTTCCGAACGGTGAGACCATCAGCATCGAGACCGATGGGGATTTCGACATGCCGAACGGTTCNNAACGGCAAGGACGTGGACATCAATGGGCAGACCTGGCACTACCCGTCACGCGCGGAATGTCTTACCTGTCATATAGCTGCTGCGGGCGGCAGCCTGGGTGTCGAGGCCCTGCAGCTCAACCGCGATCTTACGTATGCGGCCACCGGCCGCACGGCCAACCAGCTCGACACCTATGATGCCATCGGCCTGCTGAGTGCACCTTTGGATACGAGGCTGAAGAGCGACGCCTTGGTGACCCCCGACGCCGCAGTCGCACTGGAGCAACGTGCCAGAAGTTATCTGCATGCCAACTGTGCCAACTGTCATCGCCCGGGCGGCACTACACAGGCGAGCATGGACCTGCGGTACGGCACGGCCTTTGCCGACATGGGCGTTTGTGACATTACACCGCAGAATGGCGATCTGGGAATTACCGATGCCCGACTGCTTGCTCCTGGTGAACCGAGTCGCTCGCTATTGCTGGAGCGCATCAGCCGCTTGGATAGCACGCGGATGCCGCCGTCCTCGAGTAATGTACTCGATCCCGACGGTATCGCTATGCTGGGTGACTGGATCATGGCGATCAGTAGTTGTAACTAGAACAATCGATAATCGCTTTATTTTCGACATAACTGATGAACAAGTTATGTCTAAATGTAGATTAACTTAGTATAAAAAGTACAGGACGGCGGCTTATGTCGCCGTCTTTTTTAGTCCGCACGGTTATACATCCCGGGCAGAGAGAATAACATTGATATTTTCTGTTCGATCAGTAGAGTAGTACTCAGCTTTTTAAAACTCAGGTAACGCACAACATGAACAAGCAGTATGTGTTTTCTTTTCAGGATGGGGATGGCAAGAACAAAAAGTTGCTGGGCGGCAAAGGGGCCAATCTTTGTGAAATGACCCAGATCGGACTGAATGTGCCGCCGGGATTTGTGATCAGTACCGATGCCTGTTTAAGCTATCTGGATTCTGCCAATGATGAACTTCAGCCGGGGCTGATGGATGAAGTCAAACAGCACATGCAATTGCTGGAGAAACAAACCGGCAAGCAAT
>DKAX01000121.1 GCA_002450975.1 Proteobacteria bacterium UBA6915 | reverse complement strand
GATGGCATTGTCGACCACCTCAAATACCATATGGTGGAGCCCGGTACCGTCGTCCGTATCCCCAATATACATTCCCGGGCGTTTTCTAACGGCATCCAGCCCTTTCAAGACCTTAATATTGGAAGAATCGTAAGTATTTGATGACATGCTAGCTCCCGTTTAGTGTTCTACTACGGCAGGTCTGACTTCACCATGTTCCACGTGGAACATTTTATAATCAGGTAACCCCTCGAATTGGATCAAATTGGCTTCCGTAGCCGTGATGAAAATCTGCCCCATGTCCTTTGACAGTAGTTTTAAAAAAGCCTGGCGATGATAGTGATCGAGTTCTGCTGGTAAATCGTCCACTAAAATGACACAACGCCGGGGGCTATTTAGTTGCTGGTATTCAACCTGCGCTAACCTAAGGGCACTAACCAACATTTTTTGCTGTCCGCGTGATAGCTTTTCCAAAGCCGGAACCGATCCACAATAAAACTGCAGATCGGCACGATGAGGGCCAAATTGTGTAAACCCTTTTTCGCTATCACGTAAAAAGGTCCGCTCGAGGACTTCTCCCAAGCTCTGGTCCTTATCCCAGCCTCTCCTATAACGTATATCCACGTTGATCCCGGCAAGCTTTTCTAATTTTTCCGTGAACAAGGGACGTAGACCACTCAAGTAATTGGTCCTTAGTTGATCGATCTGTTCCCCCAGATCAGAAAGAGAACGGTCCCAAATCTTTAGTTCCTTGATGCCTTTTCGGCTTTTTAACGCGGAGTTCCGTTGCCTCACGCCTTGTATATATCTTTGCCAAACACCAAAATAGTGATGTTCCACGTGGAACACTCCCCAATCCAACAAACGTCGGCGGTATTGGGGGCCACTCTCCAGAATTTTGTGGCTGTCATTATTGATAACTTGTATAGGGATCATTTCTGCCAGCTGATTCAAACCTTGAATCCGCTTCCCCCCTATCTGGACGATTAGCTTGTCTTTTTGTCTAGCTACACCAACCGGTATCTCTACTCCGGCGCTATGACTAATCTGCCCGAAAACTGTCAGTTGTTCTTTTTCGTGTTGGATCACATGTTTTATATGCTGTGTGCGAAAAGACCGACTCAGTGCCAGTAGGTGAATAGCCTCCAGTAAACTGGTTTTACCGGAGGCGTTTTCTCCTACGAACAAATTGATAGCTGGATCTGGTCTCAATGCCACATTGTTCAGATTTCGAACATGTTTTATTTTTAACTGCGTTATGGCCATAGGCCAAGGTACTTTCCTACTACAGGCGCATCGGCATAACCACGTAGGTCGCCTGTTGTTCATTGGTAGGCTGTATCAAACAACTGCTATTGGCATCAGAAAAGGTCAATTTTACCGATTCGCTGTTAACCGCGTGCAGAGCGTCAATCAAATAATTAACATTGAAACCAATTTCTAACCCTGGACCGTTGTATTCCACAGAAATTTCTTCCTCCGCCTCTTCCTGATCAGGATTATGGGCCAAGGCCTTCAATCGATTGCTATCCAGTTGAATCCGTATCCCACGGTATTTTTCGTTGGACAAAATCGAAGTACGCGTAAATGTCTGAATGAGGCTTATTCGATCAGCGATTACCGTTTTGTCACCGTTCTTGGGTACCACCTTGTCGTAATCAGGAAAACGTCCATCGATCAACTTTGATGAGAATATGAGACCCTCGGTTTTTACCCGGATGATATTGGAACCAATCTGAACATTAACCAAGGCTTCGTCGTTTTCCAATATCTTGGCTAACTCTAAAACACCTTTGCGTGGAATGATGACTTGCACCGAACCTTCGTTATACCCACTCAAAACTCCCTGGCTCATTGCCAAACGATGGCCATCAGTGGCTACGGTTTTGATACCATTCTCGGTAACTTCCAATAGCAAACCGTTCAGGTAGTAGCGGACATCCTGTTGTGCCATGGCAAACTGCGTCAGTCCGATCAATGTCTTCAATTCACCCTGGGTAACACTGAATTCTTTCGGGGCCTGGATTTTTTCAATGCTGGGAAACTCATTGGCTGGCAGGGTGGCCACTGTAAACCGTGATTTACCGGAGCGTATCACGGCTTTACCGCTTTCAACGGTTACATCGATGGCCGCATTGTCTGGCAGAGTTTTACAAATATCTAAAAACTTTCTGGCCGGCAAAGTGACCTCACCTGCTTCACTGGCATCGTGAGTGGTCTCCACAACCAATTCGACTTCCAAATCTGTCGCTGTCAAAGACAATTTATTTTGTTCGATCTTCACAAGAATGTTGGACAGGATAGGTAAGGTCTGCCTTCTCTCCACCACACTGCTGACTTTAAGTAGCGGTTTGATTATGGTTTCACGCTCTATATTAAATTTCATATTACTTATCCTTGCTTACTGTTATTACGGGTGGAGCCGCTTGTGAGTAACTTAATAATATATAAATTTTTCAATCGCTTGCACGTAATTTTGTGGGCCACAAACTTATGTACTGATGCTGTGTTTCCTGTGGACAGTTTGTGAATTATTTGAATTTTCTCTTTTTCCACAAGTTTGTCCACAACCTATCCCATCATGTGTTAATGATTTTGACCAGATTGTCATAATCTTCACTGATACGCATATCTTCTGCCTTCAATTGCTCTACTTTACGACAAGCATGTAAGACGGTGGTATGATCTCTGCCTCCAAAGGCGTTGCCTATTTCTGGAAGACTGTGATTGGTCAATTCTTTTGCCAGGGCCATGGCCACCTGACGGGGTCGAGCGATTGAACGCGTGCGTGTCTGCGCCATCAAATCCGAAACGCGGATTTTATAATACTGGGCCACTGTTTTCTGTATGTTCTCTATGGTCACCAGTTTTTCCTGCAAGGCGATCAAATCGCGCAGCGCCTCTTTGGTGAATTCCAATGTAATCTCTTTACCCGTGAAGCGGGCGTTGGCAATAACGCGTCGCAAGGCACCTTCCAGCTCACGTATGTTAGAGCGTACATGTTTGGCGATGAAAAAAGCGACTTCCTGGTGAATCTGCATCCCCTGGTGTTGGGCCTTACTCATCAGAATGGCGACTCGGGTTTCCAACTCAGGGGGTTCGATGGCTACTGTCAGTCCCCAACCGAATCGGGATTTTAAGCGCTCCTCCAGCCCGTCTACCTCTTTTGGGTAACGGTCGCAGGTGAGAACGATTTGTTGTTGTCCTTCAAGCAGGGTATTGAAGGTATGAAAGAATTCCTCCTGGGAACGCTCTTTACCGGCAAAAAACTGAATATCATCGATCAACAGTGCATTGAGAGATCGATAATAACGTTTGAATTCATTGATGGCGTTGTGCTGCAAGGCTTTTACCATGTCCTGTACAAAACGTTCCGAATGGAGGTAGGCAATTTTGGCATTGGGATTGCGCTGCAGTATTGAATTGCCGACGGCGTGCATCAGATGGGTTTTTCCCAAACCGACACCCCCGTAAAGAAATAAGGGATTAAATGAATTTCCCGGGTTATCCCCTACCTGAAGGGAGGCGGCTTTGGCCAATTGGTTGGATTTGCCTTCGACAAAGTTATCGAAGGTATAGTTGGGGTTGAGTCCGGATTCCCGACCGCGCGGCCCTTTGATATTGCTTGCCGGTTTTATGATGATTTTTTCATTGGGTTCTTGCGCCTTACTAGGTGTGGCTTTTCTTTCCGCACTGCCAATTTCAAAGCGTATACGTGGAATGTCCCCTTTGCTGAGATCTCCAACTAAGTCGTTGATTCTTTGTTGGAAGCGATCGCTGACCCAATCCAGGACAAATTGGTTGGGCGCCAACAGGCGCAATGTGTTGTCGCTTTCTATGGCGTGCAGCGGAAGAATCCAGGTATTGAACTGTTGTGGCGACAGTTCATCCTGCAGCTGGTGAAGACACTTCTGCCATATGGAGTGGGTCATGAATTATTGTTGGTTCAAGCTTGGCCGGGGCCAGCCAGTTTACTCCGATTAGGAAAAGTTATCCACATCCCCACGGAGCCGAGGAGGTGTGATATTTCGCCGGTTTTGCCTCTTTCCCATTGACAGCCAGGGTCTTGTGGCCGTACTATGCGGACCCTTTTTGGTGTTCTATGGCCGGGATTGTCCGGTAACTGATTGGAAGTGGTACGGATATGAAAAGAACTTTTCAACCCAGTATTCTGCGTCGCAAACGCGTTCACGGTTTTCGCGCTCGTATGAAAACCCGTGGTGGTCGAGCGGTTTTGGCTGCTCGTCGTGCCAAGGGTCGTCACCGCCTGACCGTCTAGTTCAGGTCTGCGATGATAGTCTAGCCCCTCCCCCCACCGGGGGGAGGCGGGTATTTATCCGGTTTCACTCCCTTCCTCTCGTTTGTATTTACAGAGGATCCTCCAAATCATGAATTCGGCGTCATTTCCCAAACAGGCGCGCCTACGCAGCCGACCTGAATTCGACCGTGTCTTCAAAAATGTCAGTCAGAAATTAAATGCAGGGGGCATTACGGTGCTAGCCAGTCGCAATCAAAGTTGTGGTGCGCGCCTGGGTTTGGCCATCGCAAAAAAAGCCTTGCCGACGGCTGTAGCACGTAACCGCGTCAAACGTCTAGTGCGGGAGAGTTTTCGCTGTCATTACAATGAGTTGAACAATTGGGACATTATTGTACTGGCGCAACGTCAAATCCTTCAAAAGGACAATCGCCAGATTTTGGCTACTCTGAGCAGCCACTGGCATCGCTTGGGTCGCCTATGAAACGTCTGTTGATTTTTATTATTCGCATTTATCAATACCTGTTAAGCCCGTTTTTGGGTAATAATTGCCGCTTTTATCCCACTTGTTCGCACTATGCCATTGAGGCGATTGAACGTTTTGGGATTTTTCGCGGCACCTGGCTGGCAATGAGACGCGTGGCCCGCTGTCATCCCTGGCATCCGGGTGGTGTAGACCCGGTACCAACAAAAGAATCAAAACCTGAGTAATGATGTTTTATGGAAAATAGAAGACTTTTTCTCTTTTTAGCCCTTTCCCTGGTCGTCATGATGTTGTGGCAGGCCTGGGAACAGGATTACGGCCCCAAACCGATTGCTGCCACCAATTCTTCGCAGACTGAATCGTCATTTCCGGCCATTCCGGACAATCGGGGAGTGCCCTCTGCACCAGTGACGGCCACCGATGTACCCAGCGCTGTGGTAAGTACCCCGGCTACAATTCCCGGCATCGCGGCCCCTGTAGTTCAAAATAGCGGTCAAAGAATCACGGTTCGGACAGACCTGCTCTCAGTGGAGATAAACACCATTGGTGGTGATGTCCAGGTAGTGGAACTTCTGAAATATCCCCAAGCCCAGTCAACCCCGGATAAACCAGTAAGGCTGTTGGATAACCAATTGCAATCCTATTTTGTTGCCCAGTCCGGATTGCTGGCGGGGGCAGCGGAGGCGCCTGACCACTACGCCGTCTACAACGCACTACAAAACGACTATCAATTACAGGGCGGAAGTGACGAAATTCGTGTCCCACTGACCTGGACAGGTAAACAAGGCATTTCTGTTACCAAAACCCTGGTCTTCAAGCGTAATTCTTACGTAATAGCTGTGGAGTATCAGGTTAACAATCAATCGGGTCAGCCGTGGAACGGACGTCTCTATCGCCAGCTGCAGCGTACCTTACCCGGGAGCAGCGGCGATTCTAAGTTTATCTATACCTATACCGGTGGCGTAGTTTCCACGGAGGCTAATCGGTATGAAAAGGTTAAATTAGAGGATATGGCCAGCTGGAAGGCGGAGGAGTCCTATGCCAAAGGCGGCTGGGCTGCCATGATCCAGCACTATTTCCTCAGCGCGTGGTTGGCTAATGAAAATGAACTCAACCACTATTACAGCAACGTGGTCTCTGATACCCGCTATGTGTTAGGGATGTCTACGGCTGAAGCAGTGGTACCGGCAGGGACAAGCCAACAGTTTTCAACCAGACTGTTCGTAGGACCTAAGGAGCAGCACCGTCTGGAGGATGTGAGTCCCAATTTGAAATTAACCGTAGACTACGGTTTCCTGACTATCATTGCCCAACCCCTGTTCTGGTTGTTGGAAAACATATTCAAATTGGTCCAAAACTGGGGTTGGTCAATTATCCTGCTCACTCTGCTGATCAAGCTGGTGTTCTTTAAGTTGACGGAAGCCAGTTATAGATCCATGGCCAATATGCGCCGCCTTCAGCCAAAGATTACCCAGTTGCGTGAGCGCTATGCCAGCGACCGCCAGCGTATGAGTCAGGCGATGATGGATCTGTATAAAAAGGAAAAGATCAATCCAATGGGCGGTTGTCTGCCCATGTTGGTTCAGATTCCCGTGTTTATCGCTTTGTATTGGGTGTTGTTGGAAAGCGTGGAGATGCGCCAGGCACCCTTTATCGGTTGGTTGACCGATTTGTCTGCTAAAGACCCGTACTATGTGCTGCCCGTTCTTATGGGTGCCAGTATGTTTGTTCAGCAGAAGCTCCAGCCGGCGGCCTTCGCCGATCCGATACACCAAAAGATCATGATGGCTTTGCCTTTCGTATTTACCCTGTTTTTTGCCTTTTTCCCTTCAGGGTTGGTATTGTACTGGACGGTAAACAACGTGCTATCTATTGCCCAGCAATGGCATATCACCCGACAGATTGAGGCCAAAGCAGCGAAAAAATAGAAGAAGGCCCCTTAGGGGCCTTCACTGTTTTTAATACGGTTTGCCATGCAGAACCAACAGGAGACTATCGCCGCTATTGCAACTGCCGCCGGTCGGGGTGGCGTGGGGATAGTGCGCGTCTCTGGTTCACTGGCAGGTTCCATAGCCCAAGCCATTCTCAATAAAATTCCTCAGCCCCGTTACGCGGATTATCTGCCCTTTGTCGAATGCGATGGTACCGTTTTGGATGTGGGTCTTGCCCTATTTTTTCCCGGCCCCAACTCTTTTACCGGTGAAGATGTACTGGAACTTCAGGGCCATGGCGGCCCAGTAGTCCTGGATATGTTATTAAGGCGGACCTTAAGTCTGGGGGCGCGTCTGGCGCGACCGGGGGAGTTCGCCGAGCGCGCCTTTCTCAATGACAAAATAGACCTGGTTCAGGCGGAAGCCATCGCAGATTTGATTGACAGTGGCTCAGAACAGGCGGCGCGCAGCGCGTTACGTTCGTTACAAGGAGAGTTTTCGCATCAGGTACAACAGCAATTGGATGCCTTGATCCATGTACGTATGTATGTAGAATCCGCCATCGATTTTCCGGAAGAGGAGGTCGATTTTCTGGCTGAAGGCCAGGTCAGTCAGCAAGTTGCTGATTTGATATTAGGATTGGAAGGTGTTTTGAGTCAGGCGCGTCAGGGATGCCTTTTGCGCGAAGGCATGAATATTGTAATTGCGGGTCAACCGAACGCAGGCAAATCGACTTTGCTGAATGCTTTATCAGGCAGGGATAGCGCTATTGTTACCGAAATTGCCGGTACTACCCGAGATGTCCTGAGAGAATATATCCAGATAGATGGTCTTCCTGTTCATGTGATTGATACGGCAGGATTGCGTGAAACTTCTGATCCCGTTGAACAGGAGGGGGTTCGCCGGGCATGGCGTGAAATTGAACAGGCCGACCTGGTTTTTCTGTTGATCGATGCAACTTTGGGATTTGCCGATGAGGATCGACGGATCTTGTCCCAAATGCCTAAATCATTGACCCCTGTGCACATCTACAACAAGATTGACCGGTTGGCAGATGCCGAATTGCCTCCCATGTCTGAATCGGAGTCGACTATCTATCTGTCGGCAAAAACCGGTAAAGGCATGGAGGAGTTAAAGGCCTTGATCAAGCGTACGGTGGGTTACCAAAATCTAGGTCAAGGGGGATTTACTGCACGCCGCCGTCATTTGGATGCTTTGGAGCGAGCACTTACTCACATACGTAACGGTTTGAGCCAATTCGACGTTTCCGGTGCAGGCGAGTTACTAGCGGAGGACCTGCATCAGGCCCAGCAGGCTTTGTCGGAAATAACCGGTGATTTTGTGGCTGACGATTTGTTGGGTGAAATATTTTCAAGTTTCTGCATTGGAAAATAGGACAGACACTTGCGTGTAACTATATATATAAGAATAAGCTTGAGTATTGTCACTATTTTGTTATGGCAATCGGCTAGTGCACAGGATACCTGGCAGCACTGCGGTAATTTGATCCCCTTTATCCTACCCAAGGCGGATGAATCGCTGGATCAGGGAAAGCTGTCAGTTACAGCCGATTCGACTGAATTTGATGCCAAAGGAATCTACCGTTTTTCCGGTAATGTTTTGATCCAACAGGATGGCCAGGTTCTGCTTGCGGATCATGCCAGTTATGACGAATCGGATGGCAGTGTCATTGTCCAGGGCAAGGTTCGTTACCTGGATGAAGATTTTGTCCTGATGGGCGAACAGGGCATGCAGGGGAACATGCAGGATTACAAAGGCAGCATGTCCTATAGCGATTATTTTATGAAAGATCGACATGCGCGGGGTAGTGCGTCTAGTCTGGAATTGGTCGGTCCAGGAATTCTCCATCTGTCGAACGCCAGCTATACCACCTGCAACCCTGGAGATGATGCTTGGTATTTAAAAACCGGTGAGTTGAACCTTTGGCGTGACAAAAGTCTTGGCGTCGCCAGAAATGTGCGCGTTGAATTTATGCACGTGCCGTTTTTCTATACCCCTTATATCGATTTCTCCTTGGGTGCACGTAAAAGTGGGCTTTTCATGCCTACCTATGTTTCTGACGACATCAATGGGCGCGACATCAGTGTTCCTTATTACTGGAATATTGCCCCAAATCTCGATGACACCTTTACTCTGCGCTATATGAGTAATCGTGGTAGCCAAGTTCAGAATGAATTTCGCTATTTGACAAAAAACAGTAGCGGGACTTTGTACCAAGAGTATTTAGCAAACGACGCCTTGAAGGAGGAGACACGCGAATATCTGGTTTTTGACCATGGGATGCGCCTGACGCCCAGATGGACAGCTTCTCTGCACGTCAGGCGTGTAAGCGACGATACCTATTTTCGTGATTTGTCCGAAGACAATACCTTGCGCAGGACTGTTCACCTGCTGAATTATGTCGATAGCGCCTATCAAGGAACAGGCTGGAATCTGCGTGCCCGCGCTGATCAATATCAATCTTTGGATGGCAGTGACCAATACCGCCGGCAACCCCAGATCAATTTTGCCAGCTCGGGTCGCCTGCCATATTCCGAGTGGTCTTTGTCCAGCGAATATGTGCGTTTTGACCGCGATACGGGGTTAACAGGAAGTCGCATGGATATCATGGCAGTGTACGACATTCCAGTGCGTCGGGCAGGATACTTTCTGGTACCGGCTTACAAATGGCGTTTTACCGGCTATGAACTTTCTGATCCACTATATTCAGACCACTCCGACCCGAACAGGATAATGGGTTGGATAACCGTAGATAGTGGTTTGTATCTGGAACGAGACTACAACATAGGGCAACGGCAGTTTCTGCATACTTTAGAGCCGCGTCTTTTTTACGCGCGGATACCCTATCGGGACCAGCGAGATCTCCCGTTGTTCGATACCGGTTTGTCACCTGTCGGATTGGCCCAGATGTTTCGAGACAATCGCTATAACGGAGCCGATCGAATTGGTGATACCGAACATGTCGGTTTTGCATTGACCAGTCGCTGGCTTGACGACGCCAGCGGCTCTGAATGGTTGAACTTTTCCCTGGCGCAATTGTTTTATCTAAAAGACAGATTGGTGGGCTACGAAAATAACCCGGACAATCCCGATGCCACGTCCGAATTGTCAGATATCCAATTAAACCTGACGATAAATCGTTTTAGTCATTGGCGTTTGGTTAGCTCGGCGTTGTTGGCCAAGGAAACCTATAATGATCTGTCGGTTAATCATGCATTGCAATATAAAAACGGCTCACGGGTTTTTAACATCAACTACAGTTTTGTGCGCGGTGTTCGTGAGACGATGATCTATTCAATGGCCTGGCCAGTCTCCCAATCGTGGTCAGTTTACGGGCGATTGATACGCAATGAGATGCTTGATTATACGGATGAAAGTCTGATCGGTGCACAGTATGGCAGTTGTTGCTGGTCAGTTCGTCTGCTTATGGACAGCCAGGCATTGGACGATCGCATTGTCATTAACAATGACGGATCTGTGGATGTTTCCTATAACAACAGCATTTGGATCCAATTGGAATTAAAAGGTCTTACCGACGTTGGTCGTAAGATAGATGATTTATTAGCGAAGAGTATAGATGGCTATGAAAAAGATCTTTATTAATAGCGGTGCGGCGCTTTTTTTATGCTTGTCAGCAGTGACCAGTGCACAGGTGGTACCTTTGGATCGTATCGTTGCCCTGGTCAACGATGATGCCATAACGGAACTTCAGTTACAGAAACAGATGGACTTTATCAAGGCCCAGCTAGCCAATCAGTCTATGACATTGCCGTCGGATAGTGAATTGAGAAGCCAGATATTAGAGCGGCTGATAGTCAAACAGCTGCAGCTTCAATTGGCTGACATAAACCATATTCGTGTTGACGACGAAATGCTCAACAGTTTTATCGACAGTATGGCTGAACGCAATAATATGAGTGTTGCAAAATTTCGGGATCAATTGATCAAGGATGGTTTTGATTATGTCTATTTTCGTGAAGAACTACGTTCAGAGATAACCATTAATCAATTGCGCCAGCGCCAGGTGGATAGTCGTATCATTGTGACGGAGCGTGAAATCGACAATTATCTTGAGAATCGCCAGCGCCAGGATTTTAGCAACTTTGAATATTTGATTTCCCATATTTTGGTTTCTGTACCCGAGGCTGCCAGCCCGGATCAGATCAATTTAGCCAAAAATCGAGCCGAGGAAATTCTAGCCAAACTGGCGGCAGGAGAAACCTTCGCCAAGGTTGCGGTAGCCATGTCAGATGGACAACAGGCACTGCAAGGTGGCAGCCTGGGTTGGCGCCGCGCAGGCGAAATACCGTCACTGTTCACGGAGGTGGTATTTACCTTGAAACCCGGTGAGGTTAGCGGTTTGATACGCAGTTCCAGTGGGTTTCATATCATCCGATTGGACGAAAGGCGTGGCGGTGAGGATAGAAACATTGTCGATCAAACCCTGGTCAGTCATATCCTGATCAAGACCAATGCCCTGATACAGGATCAGGACGCGCGCATTCGTTTACAGCAATTGAAAAAACGTATCGAAGGTGGTGAGGATATGGTCTTACTGGCGCGGGCACACTCCGAGGATACTGTTTCCGCCGCTAAAGGCGGTGATTTGGGATGGGTAAGCCCCGGTGATATGGTGCCGGAATTCGAAGAGGTATTGAAGCAGACTAAAAAAGGCTCTATCAGCGAGCCATTCAAGACACGTTTCGGCTGGCATATTCTTAAGGTGCAGGATTACCGCCAACATGACAATACAGAAGCCATGAAGCGTCGACAGGCCCAACAGATTGTTCGTCAACGCAAGATCGAAGAGGAGGTGGAAACCTGGATTCGGCGCTTGCGAGATGAATCGTATGTGGAGATACGCTCCAAAGGCGATTCTTGATGACAACCCCGTTCCTGGCGTTGACGCCGGGTGAACCGGCAGGTATTGGACCTGACTTGGTCATACAGTTGAATAATGCCGGTGAGCTGAATGATGTAGTGGTGGTAGCTGATCCGACGGCCCTGGAACAAAGGGCAGAGCTACTGGGCCTGGAGCTACGTTGGTTTGACTATGGTCTATATCCCCAACACTCTCCTTCTTATGGTGAGTTGCGCGTGTTGCCACTATCTTGTCATGAACCAGTTAAAGCGGGACAGCTAAGTGTTGAAAATGCTCAGTATGTTTTACGTTGCCTGGACGTGGCGGTATCCGGATGTCTTGACGGGCGCTTCGCCGCGCTGGTTACCGGGCCGGTTCACAAGGGCATAATCAACGATGCCGGAATAGCCTTTACCGGGCACACCGAATATCTGGCTCAGTTGTGCAAGAGCGACCAGGTGGTAATGATGCTTGCGACTGAAGGCCTGAAGGTTGCATTGGCAACTACACATTTACCGTTACATTCCGTCAGCCAGGCCATCTCCCAGGAGCTACTTACACGAGTAATTAGTGTTCTGCATAGGGATTTGATGGCGCATTTCGGCCTGAATCGACCGAGGGTTTTGGTGTGTGG
>DKAX01000179.1 GCA_002450975.1 Proteobacteria bacterium UBA6915 | reverse complement strand
GCCCCTGGCCATCGACGAGTTCCCCGCCCTTTTTATTGCTGCCGCCTGTGCCGAGGGTGAGACCGTGTTGACCGGTGCAGAGGAGCTGCGCGTCAAGGAGAGCGACCGTATTCAGGTGATGGCCGATGGTCTGGTGGCCCTGGGGATCGATGCCAGACCGACTCCCGATGGCATAGTCATTCAAGGAGGCAAACTGGGCGGTGGTGAGGTGTACAGCCACGGCGATCATCGCATTTCCATGTCCTTTGCCGTGGCCTCGCTGCGCGCGCAGGGGACAATCACCATCCATGACTGTGCCAATGTGAATACCTCTTTCCCCGACTTTGTCGGTCTTGCCAATGGCGTGGGCCTGGCGGTCGAGGTGCAAGGGGCATGAGTCCGGTGCCCGTATTAACTATCGATGGACCCAGCGGCTCCGGCAAAGGGACCGTCAGTGCGGAGGTGGCGCGCCGTCTCGGCTGGCATATGCTCGACAGTGGCGCCTTGTACCGGTTGACGGCACTGGCGGCTCTGCGTCATCAGGTCTCCCTGGACGACGTAGAGGGTCTCGCCGAAATCGCCCGCACCCTGGAGGTGGAGTTCCTCGCTCAGGCTCAAGGGCCGGCCCGGATTATGCTTGAAGGTCAGCCGGTTAGTGATGAGTTGCGTACCGAGAGCTGCGGCAACGCCGCTTCCAAGGTGGCGGCCATCCCGGCGGTGCGCGAGGCCTTACTGCAGCGCCAACGGGATTTTCAACAGGCGCCGGGTCTGGTGGCCGACGGACGCGATATGGGGACTGTGGTTTTCCCCCAGGCGGCCGTTAAGGTGTTTCTGACCGCAAGCGCCGAGGAACGGGCCCAACGGCGCTTTAAACAGTTGAAAGAGAAGGGCATGGATGTTAATCTGCCCGCCCTCTTGCAGGAAATTGCCGAACGCGACCAGAGGGACAGTAATCGTAGTGTTGCTCCTTTGAAGCCGGCTGAAGATGCCCTGGTGTTGGATACTACCGGCATGGGCATCGACGAGGTGGTGGAAAGCGTTTTACAAGCCTGTAAGTCCTTCATCTAAAATATATTTTTAGGGTGGTCCGCTTCCAGTGGGAAACGGGCCTTTTTGTCTAACAACACGCACAATTTGTGCGGTTAAACGGGTGGTCTTCCAAAGACCAAGGTAAATATCAATGACTGAAAGCTTTGCTCAATTATTCGAAGAGAGTCTGGCCAGAACCGAAATGGCCCCTGGCTCTATTATTAAAGGTGTTGTTGTTGCAGTAAACAATGACGTGGTGGTCGTCAACGCCGGACTGAAGTCCGAAGGCGTTATCCCCGTAGAACAGTTTTATAACGAAGAGGGCAAAGTCGACGTCAATATCGGCGACGAAGTGGAAGTCGCTCTGGATACCTTGGAAGACGGTTATGGCGAGACCCGCCTCTCCCGTGAAAAGGCCAAACGTGCTCAGACCTGGATCCGCCTGGAAAAGGCCGTCGAATCCGGCGAGACCGTTACCGGTATCATCAGTGGCAAGGTCAAGGGTGGTTTCACTGTCGAGATCAACGACGTGCGCGCCTTCCTGCCCGGCTCTCTGGTCGATGTGCGCCCTGTGCGCGACACCACCTACCTGGAAGGCAAAGCCCAGGAATTCAAGGTTATCAAGCTGGATCGCAAGCGTAACAACGTCGTGGTTTCACGCCGCGCCGTGGTGGAGCTGGAATCTTCCGCCGACCGCGATGCACTGCTGGAAGGTCTGACCGAGGGCGGTATCGTCAAGGGTATCGTCAAGAACCTGACCGATTACGGNNATGGATTGGACCAACAAGAACGTTCATCCTTCCAAGCTGGTGCAGGTCGGTGACGAGGTTGAGGTCATGATTCTGGATATCGACGGCGAGCGTCGTCGTATCTCCTTGGGTATGAAGCAATGTCAGCCTAATCCTTGGGAAGATTT
Organism: Proteobacteria bacterium UBA6915; assembly: GCA_002450975.1. Taxonomy (GTDB): domain Bacteria; phylum Pseudomonadota; class Gammaproteobacteria; order UBA6915; family UBA6915; genus UBA6915. Next base: position 1,127 of record DKAX01000179.1, on the reverse strand, counting down.
TGCCGCTAACCATAACAAGGGCGAGCGCATTGTCGGTACCATTAAGTCTATTACGGATTTTGGTATCTTCATCGGCCTGGATGGCGGTATCGACGGACTGGTCCACCTGTCCGACATCTCCTGGAATGTCCCGGGTGAAGAGGCCATCCGCAACTACAAGAAAGGTGATGAGCTGGAAACCATCGTTCTGGCCGTTGATCCCGAGCGCGAGCGTATCTCGCTGGGTATCAAACAGCTGGACAAGGATCCCTTCTCCTTCTTCGTAGCGGAGCACCCCAAGGGCTCGATCGTAAAAGGTGTGGTCACTGAGGTTGATGCCAAGGGAGTTGTTGTTAAACTGAATGAAGATGGCGTTGAGGGTCATCTGCGTGCCTCCGAGATCTCTCGTGACCGCGTAGAAGATGCCCGCAGCCTGTTGAACGTGGGTGATGAGGTCGAGGCGAAGTTCATGGGTGTAGACCGCCGCAATCGCACCATTACCTTGTCCATCAAGGCGAAGGACTCTCAGGAAGAGGCCGAGGCGATTCAGGATTACAGTCGCGCAGCCAACTCCGCCAACACCACCTTGGGTGACATCCTCAAGGAACAAATGGAAAGCCAGCAGAAGGATTAGTGGCTTGTAACAACAAAAAGCGGTACCCGGTATGACTGGTATGGAACACCAGGAATACCGGGATAAGTTTGGGAATGAGCTGATGACAAAATCTGAGTTAATCGAGATTCTGGTACGCAAGCAATCTCAACTGCCCTTTAAAGATGTTGAGCTGTCGGTCAAGACTATGATCGAACAGATGGCCCAGTCGCTCGCTACCGGTGAGCGTATTGAGATTCGCGGCTTTGGCAGTTTTTCACTGCATTACCGTCCGCCCCGTGTCGGACGTAATCCCAAGACCGGTGAAACGGTCAGCTTGAGTGGCAAGTATGTGCCCCATTTCAAGCCGGGCAAGGAGTTACGTGAACGGGTCAACAGCGGCATTCACAAGGAAATCGTGTAAGTTCGCATAGAGAATTTCCTGGACGGCAAGACCAGGGTATATACTGGAACGGTACAGATATTATGTCTGTACCGTTTTTTTTTGTTTCAGACTGGCCGCACCAATCAATAAGCAACCTGAGGGTGCAAACTT
>DKAX01000016.1 GCA_002450975.1 Proteobacteria bacterium UBA6915 | reverse complement strand
TCGCCGGTCAAGGCCTTTACCATTGGTTTTGACGACAGCGATTACGACGAGAGCGCCATTGCCCAGGAGATGGCCGGTTCCGTCGGTGCCGATCAGGACATCATGCGCCTGGATGCCAGCCATCTCTACGACAACTTCGAACGCACCATCTGGCATACGGAACGTTCCATCTATAACACCCTGGCGGTGGCCAAGCTGTTGATGAGTCAACACGTCAATCGCGCCGACTATCGCGTGGTGGTCACCGGTGAAGGTTCCGACGAGTTGTTCGCCGGCTACCCGGCCTTTCGCCGCGATATGTTTTTGCACGGTCTGGACGGTCTTGACGTCCGGGAGCAAAAACAATGGCAGGCAATGCTGGAGGAGAACAACGCCTTGTTCAAAGGTGCCATGTTGGCCGAGCAAAGCGTTGAAGACGCGGCGCTCAATAGCGTGGTGGGTTTTACCCCCAGTTGTCTGCAACCCTGGTTGGCCAGTGCGGTGCATGTGCCCGGACTGCTGGCCAGAGATCGTGCGAAGGTATTAGCCGATTATCGACCGGGTGCAGCCATCGCCGAGGCCCTGGATGGCGCCCTGTTGAAAGACCGCCATCCCCTGGATAAGGCGCAATATGTCTGGATCAAAACCATGTTGGAGGGGCAGATCCTCACCTGGGGCGGTGATCGTGTCGACATGGCCAACTCCATGGAGGCACGCCCACCCTTTCTCGATCACCACCTGGCGGAGTTTGCCGCCCAGGTACCGCCGGTATTGCGTATCAACGGCCGGGTGGAGAAATATGTCCTGCGCGAGGCCATGCGCCATGTCCTGCCTAAGGTGCTTTATGAGCGGGAGAAGTTCGCCTTTATGGCGCCGCCCGCCCACACCGACAAGACCAAGTGGCAGGCCATGAAGCGTCTGGCCGATCGCTACCTGTCACCGCAGGCCATCGACGAGGCCGGTCTGCTCGACAGCCAGGGTGTGGCGCGCCTGTTTGCCCTGCATGAGAGTGCCGACACCAGCGCTGCGACGCAGGTGCAACTGGATGCGGTGATCAACCATCTGTTGAGTGTGCAGATCATGCACAGGCATTTCGTGAAAACCGATGTCCCCGCCCAGGCGGCTCAGCGTGCACAACAATTGAATTGGCGGGTGTAAGGCTTCGCGGTATATTGCAGGCTGCGTTTGTTGGGTGTTTTCTCGCGTGGTGGTGTGGTTATGGCCAAAGATCCTAAAGATATAGATACCGATCAGTTGTCAGAGCAGGAGATACTTGCTCAAAGCATCGTGCAATCCTTGCGCGTGGTGGTGCGCAGTACCCAAAGCCACTCCCGCGGTATCGAAAAACAGTGCGGTGTCAGCGCTGTGCAGTTATGGGCCTTGTGGGAGATTCAAAAACATCTGGGCATCAAGGTGTCGGAATTATCACGCGCCCTGTCCATCCACTACTCCACCGCCAGTAATATGCTGGACAAGCTGGAAGAGAAGGGTTTGATCCGACGCGATCGCAGCGGTGAAGACCAGCGTGTCGTGCGTCTTTACATCACTGATGCAGGTGATAACCTGCTGGCCCGTGCGCCCCAGCCGGCGCAAGGGGCGGTCAGCGATGCCTTGTTGCGTATGAACAGCCAATCCCTGTCCGCGTTGAATGACGGTTTGCAATCATTGATCGAGCATATGGAAGTATTGAACAATGATGCCGCAATGAAGCCGTTATGATCTATGTGACTATCAACCGCTCAAGCTGACATTCGACGCTTTGCCGTCCATGCGAAGCTTTCCCGTCGCTGGATTTACACGCCCGGTCATTCTATAGTTTGGCCTGTTAATCCGTTGTCTGCGTCCGCAGCGTCAAAAAATATTTTGTGAAAACTAAGGGGGTAGCATGACCAGTTTGATCTATGCGGTGGTGTTTTTTGTCGGTCTGCATTGGTTGGTTTCCGGCACGCCGTTGCGAGGGGTGCTGTTAAAGGTATTGGGTGAAAAGCCCTATATGGCGGTTTATTCCCTGTTAAGTGTTGCCGGTCTGGTGTGGATGATCTGGGCCTACGCAAATGCGCCGGAAAGCCTATTGTGGGGTAGCGTGGATTCTAACCGTTGGCTGGCGCTATCGCTGGTTTGGCTGGCGCTGTTGTTTGTCGTGTCCGGTATGATGTCAGCCAACCCAACCGCAGTGGGCGGCGAGTCCCTGATCAATGCGGGTAAGCCGGTACAGGGGATTACCCGAATTACCCGACATCCGTTCCTGTTTGGTTTTGCACTTTGGTCGCTGGTGCATGTCATTTATAACGGTGACCAGGCGTCGCTGATATTTTTTGGTGGATTTTTTCTGCTTTCGGTGGTCGGCCCATCATCCATCGATCATAAGCAAAAGGCCGCCTTGGGTGAGCCTTGGCGGGAATTCGCCAAGCAGACCTCTGTGGTACCGTTTCTGGCAATAACAACAGGACGTAATCAACTAAAGTTGTCCGAGATTGGCATGAAGCCGGTGTTGGTAGCCACCCTGGTATTCGCCCTGTTCGCCGTTTTTCATCAACGCCTGTTTGGGGTTTCTCCCTGGTAACGGTTTGTCCGGGCAACCGGTATTTAGAACAAGTCTGGCTAATTAAACTAAATACGTAATAAATTTATTAGAAAAAGTGATACCGCTATTCAATTTTACCCGTGAACTGGGTTTATAATGAGGCGGCATTTTCGGGGTGGGGCGGACTCTTTTGGCTGGTAAGTGCAGCCAATTATCACAATTAGCTCCCACACTACACCATGCGTTAAGCCGTTAAGTATCAAGGCGTATTTCAATCAACTCAATGCTCAGGGGCGATGTTATGAATTGCTTTCAAGGGAATAGGATCAAGCAGTTAGTGACTGGTTTGTGTCTGCTATCACTAGTTGGTTGTGGCAGCGGCTTGCAGGATGCCAGTGAAGATGATCGCGGCGCGCGTTGGCGTGATGCGGCCTTGTTGGAAACTGGTATGGCGGATGTGTTGCAGACCAAGGCCGTCAGTGACAAAGACGGTAATGTCACTATCGCCTGGTTGCAGTCCAATCAGGTTAAGCGTACTCCCCTATGGGTTAATCGCTACAACGTCTCGGGAGAACACAAAGGCTGGCAAACCATGCAGATGTTGATCGATGCCGAAGTCGAGGTGTTCGACATGGTGGCCGATACTCAGGGTAATGTTACCCTGGTGTGGGCAAGACGTACTGAAGACCCGCAAATTCTTAGCCTACAAGCGCGCCGTTTTGAAGGCGGGCAGTGGGGAGAGGATGTTGCTATCGGCCATGCACGTTTGCCGGCAATCATTGATGGTGCGTCGGAAATCTATAGAACCTTGCCAATAGCCCTTGTAGCGGACAGTGCTGGGCGAGTAACGGTTGCCTGGTTGCATAGAAGTGCCTATGGCGCTGACAGCCCTGATTACGCACCGGCAGCCCCCAAGACAGTAGATCAAATCTTATCGGAACTGGGTGGTGCTACCTGGGGGACCGTGACTGTCCCACAAGGTGAGCAGGTTGACGCTGTAACCTTCACACCGGGAACAGGTTTAAGCGCCGGTGCTTTACTTTACTATGATGCCTTGCTAGGTGGTGAAACCGGAGGGGCGGGTGCTGGCTCTGAACTGTTGACCCGCAATATTGTTCGTGTAAATCAATTTATACCGGAATCCGGTTGGGGTGAGTCAAGCACACTGATCGGTGGGCTGGAAAATGTATTGTCTTTCCAGTTGTTGCTGGATAACAACGATGCGGTTACCTTGGTCTGGCGCCAGCAGGATGTAACGAGCAACCCATACCGAAGAGTCGTCATAATGGCGCCGACTACCGCGGCCAGCGCCAGCGGGCCTGTTGGTACATTGGTGCCGCTGCAAGTAAGCCTTATGCTGAACAGTGTTGATGTGAATTTTAATGTCTCTGCGCAATACAGTGCTGCCAATCTTTCGGCCAGGCGAATGACAGTGGATGGCGGTATTGAGGCCGCCAAAAAACTGGAAATTGTTGTAATGAAAGCGGATGCAACAACACAATTGGCGGATATTCACGATTCAAAGGAAATACGCGTTGCGCTTGATCGAGAGCCCAATGTGACCAATGTGGTCTGGACCAAGTATAGTGATGAAACAGAATCCGTTAATCTGTATGCCAATTACAATCTGTCTGGTAACTGGTTGGTTAATGATAAAGGTCCAGTACCCGCATTGGTGGAATCTGAGGATGGTTATGTAGTTGATCCGGCCATTGTGGTTGACACCAGTGGTACTGCCACCGTTATCTGGCGTCAGCAGGACGATAGCGATCGTTGGAACCTGTGGGTGAACCGTCGTAGCCGTCTTTCAAACTGGGATGCCTCCAAGGCACAGTTGCTGGAAGACGATGACCGCGGTGATGTGGTTGGGGCGACTATAATAGTTGACGACGACGATAACGTCACCGTTGCCTGGCGCCAGCACGATGGAGTGCGTTACAACGTCCATGCTCGTCAAATACGCGATGGCACCTGGGGCAAAGTTGCCACCTTGGAGCTCGACTCACGTGACAGTGTTTATGGCGGACCGATGTTAACCATGAACGGCAAAAATCGCATCAGTGCCTTATGGGTGCAGCACGACGGTGTGCGTAGTCGGCCGGTTCAGGCCTTTAATAAAAATGGTAATTGGAGCAAGGCCAGAATCATCGATGAAAAGGGTAACTATTCCGTTGTAATGAAATCGTTTTATAGCAATCTGGACCAACAGGTTGAACCATTTATCAGCCAGTTTTCCCTGCAGGGAAATCGCTGGTCAACCATCTGGATGGGCTATGATGGCGTTACAGCCAATCTGTTGGCCTCGGAATACCGTTAGATGCTGTGATGCAGTTCTCTTCGTGTCATGCGGTGAAACCGTAAGCTGTAGTAAGTAGTGCTGGCCCTTCGTGGGCCAGCCTGCGTTTTGAAACTGTCGTTTTAGAACACTTCTCACTGGGGGGCATGGACATGAATCAATCTATTCTTCAATTTATTGCTACGTTAGTCGTTATTGCTTTGTTGAACGGTTGTGGTGGAGGCGATAGTGGCGGTGACAACAACAAGGACACTGTCCTGTTGCCGCAGAATATCTGGTTGACCGGCACCGATGGCGCGCTAACCGTCGAATGGGACGGCCAGGAAGGCTATCGCTACGACCTCTACCTTGCCCAGGCGAGTGGAGTGAACCCCGATAATTATGCCGAGTTATCAGGCGGTATAGCCTATGAACAGATTGCCTCACCCTTCTCTGTCTCTGAACTGGTGCCCGGTACGACCTTGTACCTGGTCATGCAAACCACCGATACCAAAAAACACAGCGCACTGAGTAAAGAGTACGAATTCAAGGTCATGAAAACCCTGGCCGGTGCGGTGCTACCCGCTCTCGGTGACAGCAAGGCCTGGAATATTCATCTAAGACCCGATGGCAGCGCCTGTGGCGGTGCGAGCAACTGCGTGGCGGCTGGTCTGTTGCGCGCCCTGGCGGTGGAGGGTATGACCAGCTGTGACGGTGTCACTGCCCAGGATGCCTTGCAGCTTTTGACCTGGAGCTGCGAGGTCACCGAAACCGGAATTCGCCTGGTCAGCACCGGCCTGCAGCCGGGCAAGGGGCTGGCGGATATCATTGATGCCGACAACAAGCAGCTACGGTCGAATATTCTCTATTTGATCACCGGCGGCGAAGACGAGATCTATCTGGGTCGCACGGAGTCTACGCCGTGGTGGGACAACGCCATCATCGCAGTGGACGAAACGACTAAAGATTTCAACACGGCCTATGGTCTGTATATTTTGCCCGACACCCTGGCCGACGGCGCCTACACCATCAGCGCCGATGGCGTGATGCTCTACAGCGCCAACAGTACCCAACTCCATGGTAGCGTGAGTGCCAGCGGCGTGAACGATGTAGTGATCAGTAACCTCACCATCAACGCCAACGGACATAACAACGGATTGGCGATGACCAATTCTCGCTATGCAGTGATTGAACACGTGTCCGTAGCCCTAGCCGATCAAAACGGCGTGCGGTTGGATAATGTCGACTATAGCCGCGTGAGCGGATTGAACAGCGCAGCCAATGCCATCTCCGGCCTGGTGTTACAAAATGCCGACGGTAACCGCGTGGACGACTACCGGGTGAGCGCCAACGGCGATGTGGGTGTTGCCTTGTACAGCGCCCAAAACAATCAATTGCTGAACGGCCAAGTCGCCAACAACGCCTCCTCCGGTGTGCTGTTGTCCAGGTTAGGTACAGGTACCGGCTCCGACGGCAACCGTTTAACCGGCCTGGTCTCCAGCAATAACGGCGTCAACGGCGTTACTGTTAGCAATTCCATCAACGTGCATGTACAGAATGTAACGGCATCCAATAACAGTGCTAGTGGTTTGGCTATATCCAGTAGCGCTAATGCGCAAATACAGAATGTAACGGCAACCAATAACGGCGGTATGGGCGTTGAATTGGCTTCATCCGCTACCAACAAGCTGGCACGAGTGTTAGTGGCGAACAATGGCTCCAATGGCGTCGTGTTGAATAATGCAGACAATTTTGTCCTGAGGGATGTGGTGGCGGTTGGTCACGTCAACCAAAGTTATGGATCAGGCCTGGGTGTGTTGATTTATGATACCTCTACCGGTGGATCAGTTGGCGGGATACTAAAGGTTGGCAACAACACTTTTAATTGCGTCATCCACAATGTCGTCCTGTGCGGACATGATGACATTGCCCATTCGATGACGTTTACTGCAACGGTTATCGATAACGTTAACGTTGCGAAAACCTTCAAGGCAAAATCCACAGTAGGCGGGCCGAATGAAACCGGCATGGCCGCTTATGACGACATCACCGACTGGCTAAATCCGGGCCACGCCTATTTGGCGTGGGGCAAGGACGGTACGACTGACTTCGCCTTCCCCGACCTGAGCCAGAGCGGCGCCTGTGTGAGCGGTGACACCTGTCGCCTGTGGGATTGGCGCCTGGCCACAGGTGATAGCGGCGACAACGGCAGTCCGGTCGCCCTGGGCGTGCTGGCCCTGCCCGCCAGCGTATCCGGCGGCGTGCTCAACAACGCCATAGAGCTGATTGGTGACGGCCGCGGCAACGACGATGGCCACTGTCAAAACGGCGAGGCTTGTCTTTACACCCCCAACATCGGCGCCTACCAGGGTGAAGGTGGTGTGGTGAATGTAAAAACCGACGGCAGTGACTACACCATCGACGGCGTGGCCGATTTCGCCGTGCGCCTCTATCGCTACGCACAAAACGGCGCCCGGTAAAAGGACTGTATACGCACTGGGGCGGGCAGTGCCCGCCCCGGATTGCCATTGAGCGCACGTGAAGGATGGCTGCGCCGAAGGTAACCGCGTTGTAGGTCTACGTAAGATAACGTCAACAACAGGTTTGCAAGGGAGCTCACCGTGTTTGACCAATTCAAATTCAGTCACAACATCCGTTTCGATGAACTGGAGCGCATCGAGTCGCCGGTTTTTGCCCATGCCGCCCTGGAGAGACTAGCCAGCACCCCCGGCAGCGGCAGCTTCGCCCTGCAACACCTCTACCGCGACTATCTACAACAACGCCACGGCCACCAGCCCAACCGTAAAGACCTGCTATCCCAGCTCCACCAGGCCATCGACGACGGCCGCCTGGTCTACCTGTGCAAACGCCCCCAGAAACCGGTGCTGCACTGGCAGTCCGACGCCGATGCACCGCGTGGCGGACACTGGCAGTTCAGTGACGGCAAACCCTGGCGGCTACATGCATTGGATCAACACATCCGCAACACACAGACCAAGGCGAGCCAACACCCAGGCCCCAACAATCAATCTACCCAGATATCACCAGCCACCCCACCATCCACTCGCACAATCAGCCACAGCAATGTGACGCCACAACCCGTGGCGCCGGCAACCCCCTCCGCAAACCTGCGCCTGAGCAACGCCGTCTGGTCCCGCACCCGTGTACCCGTAGGCCAGGCCGTACACGCCTGCTTCACCGCCCACGATGCCCAGGGCGGCGAGAGTGCCACCCTGAGTATTTTCGAGACCAACGCCGATGGCAGCCAAACCGAAGTCGACACCCTAAACGTTACCCTGGAGGCCGGAACCCAACGTTATAATCTGGAATGGACGCGCAGCGAAGACAAGGTGCAGATGGATGTGCAACAAGACATGGATGAGAACGACTCCGGGCCGGTGAGTTATGGCTTTGAGGTGAAGGTAAACAACGCCACTATCACAACTGACAAGCCTTTGCACCTGACTACTACGCTTATCTTTAAAACCTCTGCCAATTTTCATCACGATCTGGCGCTGCTCGATGCGGAGCAAAAACTGTACACTGCACAGGTTAAACAGGGGGAGCTGCGTTTTGAAAACGTAACACTCGGCCCGTGGCGTCTGCACAGTAGCACGCCCTGGTATTCGCCACCTGCTCTCTCTGCCGATGCGAGTACTGATGCACACTTTCAGCATGCGGCGATGGTGACGCCGAAGATGGTCTCCGCCGTGCAGACGTTGCACCACAATCCTATCCGTCCGCCGGTCATTGTCAACCTGCGCGAGGATGCACCGGCGGGAGATATCTGTACGCGTAAAACTTTGACCGCGGAAGAGCTGGATTACTTCAAACAGAACGGCAACAACGCGGTGGTGTATATTCATGGGTTTAACGTGCCTTATGGGGAATTTGGCAAAGTGGCGGCACTACAAACCCTCAAGGGCGTCATCCCGATCGAGACTCCCTTCTTCAAAAAGGAAGTGCACTGGAAAATACTCAAGCCGTACTACCTTAAGGGCGAGTCAACGATCTATCGCGATCTGGATACACTGAAGCGTGATTTTCCCGCCTTAGCCAGCGCCTCACCGGGGATGCTCCACAAATCATTGTTGGACGAGGATGAACTGAAGGGGGCGCTTAACGGTAGCGGTGCTCACAGTTGGATCGTTCATTTGGAGCACAACTTAAATCGTGCCGCCGGTATGGTTGATGGTGATTACAGCAACTATTCCCGCATTGTACAGGTCTGCTGGAGCGGTGATGTTTTCCCGGTGAACTATATGCAAGCCGAGCTCAATGCCACCATGGCAGGCGGCAATCTCATTTACCTGCTGAAACAACTCATTGATGCCGGTATCAATATCAATCTGATAGCCCATTCACTGGGCAGTCGCGTATTGTTGGTGGCGTTGAATGAACTGGGGAATAATGCCAAATACAAAGAGAAGATTAAACACGCCTTCATGTGGCAGCCTGCTACCCCTGACACTGCGTTGTCGAACGATCCCCTGCAGGACACCAGTATCCTGCAAAACTGGCATTTCCCACATGCGCACGCGGGGGCCCAGAAGCTTGTCATATTGTATAGTGAGCAGGACAATATTCTCGGCCCCTATACAAGCCTGAAACACGGCATCAACGATCTGCTCAATGGCCAGTGGGACGAGGCCATTGTGCAGGATATCTACGGCGCCGCCACCGAGGG
>DKAX01000067.1 GCA_002450975.1 Proteobacteria bacterium UBA6915 | reverse complement strand
GTCTCTGCCCATGATCACGTCGATCTTGATCCCGGGCAGGGCCCGGTTGTCCAGGTCGTCACCGGTCAGGGCATTGGCCACGAAGATCGCGGCCGTGCCGTAGCCCGGACAGTGATCCGTGATCAGCAGGTCATTGTCCACGGTCTTGGGGACATGGATGGCCTGGATTGGGTAGCCCATGCTCTTGGATAACTGCGAGACCTTCAGACAGGTATCAGCAGAGTCCCCGCCGCCGTTATAAAAGAAGTAGCCGATATTATGTGCCTTGAATACCTCGATAAGGCGTTCGTACTCCGCACGATTCTGTTCCAGGCTTTTCAATTTATAGCGACATGAACCAAATGCCCCGGATGGGGTATGACGTAGGGCCTTGATGGCGGCAGCGCTCTCCTTGCTGGTATCGATCAGGTCTTCCGTCAGGGCGCCGATAATGCCGTTGCGTCCGGCATAGAGTTTACCGATCTTCGTCTTGTGCTTGCGAGCAGTCTCGATGACTCCACAGGCTGATGCATTGATGACGGCAGTTACTCCACCAGATTGGGCGTAGAATGCGTTGCGTTTGGACATGCGTTTTTCCCCTCCAAGGTTTTATAGTTGGTATGAAATCAGTAATAGCGGTTTTTGGCTTCATGGTTGTCACGCGGTGGTAACAGGTTGACGACGTATATAGGCAAGTCAGTGCGCTTCGTAATGCTTGCGTTGTATTGTCTGTATCCGCGTGTGATATGTACTTTGCGATAGCGGCACTTGCCGGTTTTGAAATGTGTTTATTATGCAGGTTTACACCTCTGTCCTGGGATGACTTCTTCGCAACAAACGAAATCTGAGCGCTGTATTTGGCAGCTTCGATGAACGCTGTCATGCCGCTGGTTGCCCCGCCGAATATAGAGTCGGCCATATTGGGTGCCACTACCTGCGTCATTTCTCCTCCCACAAACGGCATAGGTTGATGACTGTTTCCTTCCGAATGGAAGGTTATTGTTTTTTGTCATTTTTTGAGTTTAAAGACAATACCGTCTCCAGCGTTAATACGCTATAGGCAGGGAATAAATTACTAACGAAATTTTGTATGGGAAAATAGATTCTCTATATGGCGTTGCGATATTCCGGGATCGCTTGAATTCGAGTTTGAAAATATTTAGATACTAAGTTTGTATGATAGAGATTTGGTGGCATATTTCGGACAGGGGAATTTGTTCACACATTTTGCATAAGATTGTTGCGTGTTGTAATAAATCAATAACTGAGTTTTTTTCTGGGAATAGGGTAACAATTTGAAAACTTGGGCTATAACAAAGTTATAAAAAGTATTTGAATTAAGTGTTGTCACCTGGAATTGTGTTGTCTCCCTTAAAAAATAATAACTTATCAGGAATTCTTGATTGGAGTCGGCTTGCCCGGGCTACGACTAAAGGCAAAATCCACTTTGCCGATAGTTGAAAGTGAGGTTTATTTAACGTTTTGCCAATTTATACTTTTTATAAGTGATTGGCCTGGGAACAGGAGTTTTAGAGGCCAACTGGGTAAGACTTAGCGGTAATGAAATTCATTGGATGGGAAGTATCACATGAAAATACCATTGCTTTATAGTTTGTCACTAGCGATGGCATTAGCCACTACCAATATTTCGGCAGTGGATCGCTCGCAGTTAGAGGCTATCTCCCGATTAATTCAGCAAGGTCAGGTAGACCAGGCAATGAGCCAACTGGACCAGATCAATGGCGATCGCGATTGGCAGGTCGCCAATTTACGCGCCCTGGCGTTGGCCCGCGGCGGGCAAAGGAAAAAGGCCATCAGGATTTTGGAAAAAATCGTCGCGGACAATCCACCGCGACCTGAGCCATTTAATAACCTTGCCGCCCTCTATGCCAATGAAGGCCAACTGGAAAAGGCCAAGTCGACCCTTGAGGCCGGTTTGCGTACTGACCCGGCCTATGCTGCCGTGTACGAAAATCTGAGCATGGTCTATGTGGAAATGGCCCGCAATTCTTATATAGAAGCCTTGAAGCTGGGTAATCAGCGTAGCACCCCGGATTTGAAAATGCTGGCAGGCACACAGTCTGTGGATGTGAACGAACCAGTACTGACAGAGGCTGCAAAACCGGTAATGGTCAGCAAAGAAAGTACTGCCAAAAGTGCTAAAGTGGACCAAGTGCCCACTGAAGCAGTTTTTGCCTCGGATACGGCTTCGCAAATTACGGGGCCCATCCGTCAGGATGTGGTGATTGGTGTAATGCAGGCCTGGGCCAGCGCCTGGTCTCGCCAGGATCATAAAAGTTATCTATCTTTTTATGGTAAGGATTTTGTACCTGAAGGCAATTTGACGCGCAATAGTTGGGAACGGGTACGCCGTGTGCGTATCAAAAGTCCCAGTTGGATTAACGTAACCCTAGCGGATATCAAGGTCGAGGTCTTGACGCCGGACAAGGTGAATATTCAAGCCTTACAGCAGTACAAGTCGGACGGATTTTCCGATGATACGTTAAAAGAGTTTACACTGACCCGATCAGAAGGTGATTGGCAAATTTCAGCGGAACGCAGCATCACACAACCATAGATAAGAATGAATGAGAAAATAATAACAATTCGGAAAAGTGGCTCTCGATGGCCACTTTTCGTCTTTATCACCGCCAGCTTTTTGCCTTTACACGGCACCTTACCCGTTGAGGCAGCAGAGGTCCCGAAGGCCATGACAAGTATGACGACGGCCTCTTTCCAACCGGTAAGTTTGAGAAGAAGGGAACTTCCCCGCGAGTTTGATCTGTCCCGGGCCCTGGCCGGCCTGGACCAGCGTTTGACACAGTACCCTGAGGATCATGAGGCTGCCCTGCTCAAGGGGCTGCTCTATCTCGAGGCGGGTTCCTGGAACGATGCCCGGCGAGAGCTACAGGATTTGACTACACGTGTCCCCCGCTTTCGCCTGGCCCACCTGGTCTATGCCGATTTGATGCTGGCCATGGGCGGCAAGAGCAGTGTCCTGGGTCAGGGGGTGGAGATGCTTTCCTTGGGCGATAGTGAGGAATTGGTGGCCTTGAGGGATGAGGCACGTCTGCGCGTCGATGCCTACTTGCAGACGGACCACATGCAACGCTTTCCGGCAGCCTTGCTGGCTCTGGATGACGGTGTCAAAAATGCCGTGGTTGTGGACAAGTCAGCCCACCGGCTATATCTCTATCGGAATAACGGGAGCAAACAACCACCCGAGTTAGTTAAGGACTTTTATGTCAGTACCGGACGTGCGCCTGGCAACAAGGTGAAGGAGGGTGATCTGAAAACCCCGGAGGGGGTCTATTTCATCACGTCTTTCCTGCCCGACGATGCTTTACCGGAAAAATACGGTATCGGTGCCTTTCCGGTGAATTACCCCAATGAATGGGATCGTCACCTGGGCAAGACCGGCGATGGGATTTGGTTGCACGGTACGGATCCTATTTATTACAGTCGACCACCCCTGGATAGTGAAGGCTGTGTGGTCCTGGCCAATCTCGATCTTTCCCATATTGAGTCTATGCTCCAGCCGGGGCTGACTCCTGTCGTGATATCTGAGCAGGTGCACTGGCTGAATACAGAACAGTGGCAGATGCAGCGCAATCAGTTGTTAGGTACCCTGGAGCGCTGGCGCAGCGCCTGGCAGGACAAGGCCGTGGACGAGTACCTGGGGTTTTACGCGCGGGATTTCTGGAATGGCCGTTATAACTTGGCAGGTTGGCGTGCCATGAAGCGACAGGTGGCTCAAGGCAAAACCTATCAACAGATCCGTCTGGAGGATATTTCCCTGTTTGCATACCCGAAAGGCGAGGGGCAACCGCATGATATGGTTGTCGCGGTCTTTACCCAGGATTATCGTTCCAACAATTTCAGCAGTTCTATGAAAAAACGCCTTTACCTGACACGTGAGCAGAATGATTGGAAGGTGCTCTATGAGGGAGCTGCTCATTAGCTCAGCTTAGTGGCGCAGCCGATACCAGAGTTCACCCAGTAATTCGTGGAGTACGACCACGCTGTATTGCAGGGAATAGGCTTGCGGCAGGATGCCAAAGTCTTTACCCAAGGTATTAAAACCGACCGGTGCCGGTGTGACCTTCAGGCCGGCTTTTTCGAAGGCGTTTACAGCCCTGGGTAAAAGGGCTGCATGGGCGATCAGGATGACACGTTCGATGCCTGATTGCGCCAACATTTCCTGGCTGAAGCGAGCGTTCTCGTGTGTGGTTCTGCTTACCCCTTCTATCCAACGTACCGGCACCGACAACTCTTCCTGCAGAAAGCGTTGCATCAGCATGGCCTCCGGTTCTTCCTCATCCAGCGGACTGCCGCCACTCACCAGTATGGGGAGTCGGTTTTGTTTATAGAGGCTGGCGGCATAGCGCAAGCGCACCAACTCTTTTTGTGACACGCTGTCTCGACCACCGTATTCCGGAGCGCTGTCGTAGCGACCGGTACCGATCACGACGATAGCCTGGGGCAGGTCTTTTTTAATCCGTTCGCTGGTCAGTACCGCATAGCGATCTTCAAGCAGATTACCCAGGGCATCGGCCACCCTAGGAACGCTGAGCAGCCACAACAATACCAGTGAGCCCGACAACAAGCCTATCGCAGTCGTAGGTCGCCTTTTCAGAAAATAGAGGCCCAATATTCCCAGGGCGATATTTAGCCCCGGCGGGAAGATCAATGCCTCGATAGAGCGGGTGATCCAGACTTCCAATTTTTATGAAACCTTTTCGCCCGCCGCTTGTTTATCGGCGTGATAGGAAGAGCGCACCATGGGACCACTGGCGACGTTAGTAAAGCCCAGCTCAGCGGCCAGTTCGGCCAGCTGATCAAACTCCTGTGGCGTCACGTAGCGGTCCACCGGCAGGTGGTTGCGGCTGGGTTGCAGATATTGTCCCAGGGTGAGCATCTGGCAGTCGTGGGCGCGCAGGTCGCGTAAAACATGCGCGACTTCCTCCAGGGTTTCACCCAGGCCCAGCATCAGGCCCGATTTGGTCGGAATGTGGGGGTAGCGCTGGACGAAGCGCCTGATCAGTTCCAATGACCATTGGTAGTCGGCTCCGGGACGGGCCTTTTTATAGAGGCGTGGAACTGTCTCCAGATTGTGATTGAAGACATCCGGTGGTGCCTGCTCCAGGATCTCCAGAGCCACGTCCATACGACCACGAAAGTCGGGTACCAGGACTTCGATCTTGGTCTGGGGCGAGGCCTGACGGATGGCCTCGATGCAGGCCACGAAATGGCTGGCACCGCCGTCGCGAAGATCGTCCCGGTCGACCGAGGTGACTACCACATAGCTCAGATTCATGGCAGCGATGGTCTTGGCCAGGTTGGCCGGTTCTTCCGGGTCCAAGGGCTTGGGCTTGCCGTGGGCCACATCGCAAAAGGGACAGCGCCGGGTACAGATGTCACCCATAATCATGAATGTAGCGGTGCCATGGGCAAAACACTCCCCCAAATTGGGGCAGGAGGCCTCCTCGCAGACCGTATGCAGACGATGTTCGCGCAAAACGCCTTTGAGACGCTGTACCTCAGGCATGTTGGTGGATCGGGCGCGTATCCAGTGGGGTTTGCGCGCCGGCTGAATGGTGGGTTCCACTTTGATCGGGATGCGCGCGACCTTATCAGCGCCGCGCAGTTTCTGCCCGACCGGTTTGCCGGGTTTATCGGTTTTGCTCATGGAGTGCCTCGAGTTCGGCGGGGAGATCCCCGTGCGGATTGGTCATTGTCTGGGCGGCATTATAGCCCAAGGCTGCCGCCAGGCGCCGGACCAAATTGGTGGCTACGCTTTCTATCCCCGGGTCGATTCCCTGATCACGCATCTGGGTGACCGCCATACCATGGTAGCCACAGGGGTCTATACCCTGGAAGGGGGTGAGGTCCATGGCTATGTTGAAACTGAGGCCGTGATAGCTAAAGCCTTTACGCACCCGTAGACCCAGGGCGGCAATCTTGGCCTGATCGACATAGACGCCAGGGGCGTCACGGCGGGCGTGGGCGTTAATACCGTGCCCGGCCAACTCGTCGATGACAGCCTGCTCTAACAGGGTCACTAGGGAGCGTACGCCCAATCCCAGGCGTGGTAAGTTCAGCAAGGTATAGATCACCAGTTGTCCCGGTCCGTGATAGGTTACCTGCCCGCCACGATCGATGGGGATGACCGGGATATCGCCCGTGGCAAGCAGGTGCTGGGCGCGACCGTTCAGTCCTTGGGTATAGACCGGCGGATGCTGCAGCACCCAGAGCTGGTCCGGGGTGTCGGCATTACGGGATAGGGTGAATTGCTGCATGGCCTGCCAGACCGGTTGATAGGGCTGGAGGCCGAGGTGGTAAACCTGAAGCCTGGCGGTCACAGGACCATCAAGACCTTTTCATTGGCAGTCAGGGCCTGATAGATATGATCAACCTGTTCTTTGCTGGTTGCTTCGAAGACTACGGTCAGAGAGACGAAATTTCCGTTTTCACTTTGGCGTCGGTTGATACAGGCGGGATCATAGCCGGGGATGTGCTGATCCATGATTTCCGTGACCACTGTTTCCAGGTCGGTGTCTTTGCGTCCCATGATCTTGATGGGGAAGTTACAGGGGAAGGTCAGTAGCGTTTCCGCTTCCGCGTTCATAGGGTGCGAATTCCTTGTTGCCGTAGGGCCGGACATTTTAGCCTAAGCTGAGGCCTTGCCGCTAGTGGCAGTAACGAAAGTAGTGGATTTGATGGAAAAATAGTCACTTGCGCAGGCTGTGCTTGAAATCTTGCAGCCACTGGTCGGCCTGGCGCCAGACCGGTCCCACCTTGCCATTTCCAACTGATTGATTATTCAAAGTTATGACGGCCATGATTTCCTTGGTGGAGCTGGTCAGCCAAATTTCGTCGGCCTCGAAGAGTTCCTGTTCACCGATGGCGCGCTCCTGGCATGGGTGGTCATGGTGCCCTGCCAGCTCAACGATCAGGTCTCGGGTGATACCTGGCAGCAGCAGGGCGCTTTTCGGTGGAGTGACTATGACCCCATCCTTGACCATAAACAGATTACTGGCCGCCCCTTCCGTGGCGTAGCCGTCGCGGATGAGTATGGCCTCGGTAGCCCCCTGGTCCAGGGCCTGCTGGCGCAGCAGGATATTGGGCAGCAGGGTGATGGCCTTGATGTGGCAGTATTGCCAGCGGATATCGGGCAGAGTGACCGCTCCAATACCCGCCATCTTGCTGGCAGCGTCAGGGGTGATCAAGGGATTGGCCATAGCGAATACGGTAGGCGCTACGCCTTTGGGGAAGGCGTGGTCGCGTTTCGCAACACCACGGGTAACCTGCAGATAGACCGATAAATCGCCACTACCGTTTTCCTGCACCAGCTTTTCCAGCAGAACACGCCAGTCGTCATGGCTGTGGGGGTTGGTGATGCGCACGGCGCGCAGACTGTCATCCAGTCGGCGCAGGTGCTCTTCCAGGCGAAACAGGCGGCCGTGGTAGACGGGAATGACCTCGTAGACACCATCGCCGAAGATAAAGCCCCGATCCAGCACTGGCACGCAGGCTTCAGTCTCCGGTTGATAGCGCCCGTTCAGATAGACGATGGCAGACATGCGTTGATTGATAATCCCTATTGAAAAATCAAACGTATTTCATCGATCAGGCGTTGAAAGACACCCCCGGACTTGACGTCTTCCAGGGCGACCAGGCGACGTCGGGCATAGGCCTGACCCTCCAGGGTGATGTCCACTGTGCCGTATTGTTCATGCTTGGCCGCCGGCGCGATGATGGTCTTGTCCACATTCAATGAGGCGCTCAATTTTTTGTAGCGTCCTCGCGGAATTGTGACATAGAGATCACGATTGACCCCTAACGGCAGCTCGTCGATGCTGCCCTTGAAAATGGGCACTTTGGTCAGGGGTTCGTTGGCTGCGTAGAGTTGATGGGTTTCGAAGAAGCGGAAACCGTAGGTCAGCAGTTTTTGGCTCTCTTTTTCACGCGCGTTTTCATTGCGTGTGCCGATGACCACCGAGATCAGGCGCATCTTGTCTTTGAGTGCCGAGGTTACCAGACAGAAACCAGCCGATTCCGTATGGCCGGTCTTGATGCCATCGACGTATTTGTTGCTCCACAGCAGACGATTACGATTGGCTTGCTGGATATTGTTGTAGGTGAACTGGCGGATGGAGTACCAGGGATAGAAATCGGGAAAGTCCCGAATCAGCGCTTGTGCCAATAAGGCCATGTCATTGGCTGTGGTGTAATGGCCGTTCTCCGGCATACCGGTGGCATTTTTAAATTGGGTGCCGGTCATGCCCAGATTGCGCGCGTGTTCGTTCATCAGCACGACGAAGGCGTCTTCCGATCCAGCGACATACTCGGCCAGGGCAACACTGGCATCATTGCCCGATTGTACAATCATGCCTTTTAACAGGTCTTCTACGGCCACCATGGAGTTGACCTCGATGAACATCTTGGAGCCCTCCATGCGCCACGCCTTTTCCGACACCTTGACCTGATCGCTGAGGTTGATACTGCCGGTTTGCAAGGCGTAGAAGGTGGCGTAGGCCGTCATCATCTTGGTCAGGCTGGCGGGTTCTACGCGCCGGTTGGATTGGTCCTCGGCCAGGACACGGCCGCTGTTGAAATCCATGAGAATGTAACTTTTGGCCTTGATTTCGGGGGGCTTGGGGACCAGTCGCGGCGCGGCATCGGCGCTCAGGGACGCCAGGCCGGCGCATAGGGTCAGAATGAGTAGCGGTACAAATTTTTTCATGTGATTCATTTCAATCGATTTCTGTTGACACGTGGATGGTGGATGAAAAAGCCTAACAAAGTTAGCGGGTCTCAACAATGACGTGTGTCTGATTGAGGCCCAGGCCGAGCAAACGATTTAACTGGGCATCCGCTTCGGCGCGATTGGCCAGTGGGCCGATGCGAACCCGATGGATGATGGTACCGGTATCGCTGCTGCGACGGATATGAATATTGTCAAAATCCGCATTGATCAGCGTATACAAGATCTGTTCCAGGTTTTCCCGCTGGCTGAAGGCGCCGATCTGCAGAAATAGCAGGCCTTCTTTGTCTTTGCCCTCCTGGGGCGTTGAGCTGGCGGTTTTGATCACTTCGCCAGTGTCATCGCCTGACAGGGCGCGTATCTCTACACGACCGGTGCCGTTTTGCGAGATTCCCAGTTTGGTCGCCGCTGCATAGGAGAGATCGATCAGGCGATCATCGTGAAACGGGCCGCGATCGTTGACCTTTACGACAACCGAGAGCTGGTTATCCAGATTGGTGACGCGCACGTAGGTTGGCAGGGGCAGGGTCTTGTGGGCGGCGGTCATGGCGTACATATCGTAGGGCTCGCCGCTGGAGGTGCGCCTGCCATGAAATTTGGTGCCATACCAGGAGGCGATGCCACGTTCCACGTAACCCTGTGCACTCTGCATGACCTGGTAGCTGACGCCGTTGACCTGGTAGCTCTGCGGATTGCCATAACGGCTGCGCGGTTCGGCACGGGGTACCGCATCGGCAATACCACTGGCATCGAAATGGCCCTGCGGAGCGCTGTCGCGCGTTTGAAATCCGCCGCAGCCTGCGAGGGTGACTGTCAAACAGAGGATATACCAATGCCTGTGGCTGGTGGGTGGCATGCCGCTAAATATCATTGACGCTCAGAGAGGCCTTTTTGTCCAATGTCGCCAGATGCTGTTCGCGTATAGCCTCACCCAGTAAATAGGCCGCCATGGCATAAAGCGCAGAACGATTATAACGGGTAATGACATAGAAGTTTTGCAGGCCGAGCCAATACTCCGAGCCGTTCTTCAGTTCCAGTGCAAATACAGTGGCCAGGCTGTCCGAAGGCAACTCCTGCTCTGGAGCAACACCTTGTTTGACCAGTTCCTGCACCGAGGTGGAGGGCCTGAGATCATCGCTGACGACCCCTTTGGCCTGGTCGTTGAGGTTGACGCGGCTGACCACCGGGTCACCCGGTTGCCAGTGGTGACGTTTGAAGTAGTTGGCCACGCTGCCGATGGCATCGGTGGTGTTATTCCACAGATCTTTTTTACCGTCACCATCGAAGTCGACAGCGTAGGCGCGGAAGCTGCTGGGCATAAACTGTGGTTTGCCCATGGCGCCGGCATAGGAGCCTGTCAGTTTCAAGGGATCGATACCCTCTTCCTTGCACAGAAGCAGAAACTCTTCCAGTTCCTTGCGAAAGAATTCACCGCGACGGGGGTAGTCGAAGGCCAGTGTCGACAAGGCGTCGATAATGCGAAAACGGCCTTTGACCTCGCCATAACGGGTTTCTACACCGAGGATGGCCACAATCATCTGTGGTGGTACGCCATATTCCTGTTCGGCACGGCGCAGGGCGTCCGCATTCTTGGCCCAGAATGTAACTCCGCCATCGATGCGTTTTTTGGTCAGGAAGATCTCGCGGTATTGATACCAGGGCTTGCTTTCTGCGGGACGACTGATGGCCTTGATGATGCTCTCTTTCAACTCGACGCGATTAAAGAGCTTTTCCAGACTCTTTTGTTCGAATCCGTGTTTGCTGGCCATCTCCTGGATAAATTCCCGGGCATCCTTACGCTCCGCCAGCCCTGCCTGTATGGCGCCTGCGGGCAGCCACAAGACGAATAAACTACAAATTAACAACTTGTATCTACGCATTAACATTCCGCTCCTCATCTGTCCTTTTGCCAACCTGGACTAGGTGGGTAACAGTTTTCTGTGAGTTTGTATGGACATCATGATGCCGAAGGCGGCCATCAGGGTAACAATGGAGGTTCCGCCATAACTGATCATTGGCAGTGGCAACCCTACCACTGGTAGCAGCCCCGATACCATGCCGATGTTGACGAATACGTAAAAGAAAAAGATCAGGGTCAGGGCCCCGCATATCAGGCGGGAAAAACTGTCCTGCGCATTCATAGCAATATTCAGGCCGCGTCCAATAATGAATAAATATAGCAGAATAAGTATGGTGATCCCAATGAAGCCGAACTCTTCGGCGAAAACGGCGAAGATAAAATCGGTGGTGCGTTCGGGTAGAAAGTCCAGCTGGGCCTGGCTACCGTTGAGCCAGCCTTTACCGTAGACACCGCCGGAGCCGATGGCGATCTTGGACTGGATGATGTGGTAGCCGGCACCCAAGGGGTCATTTTCCGGATTCAAAAAGGTCATGACTCGGCGTTTTTGATAGGCGTGCATCATATTCCACAAGACCGGTGCAGCGGCTACGGCGGCACCGATCACCAGCAGAACCCAGCGCCAGCGGATACCGGCCAGCAACAGCACGAATACCCCCGAGGCGCCGATCAGCAGGGAGGTGCCCAGATCAGGCTGTTTCATAATTAACAAGGTAGGCAGTGTGATCAGGCCGGTGGCAATCAGGGTACGCCAAAGTCGCGGCGGTATAGGCTGGTTGGAGAGATACCAGGCCACCATCATAGGCACGGCAATCTTCATCATTTCTGACGGTTGAAAGCGAAACAGGCCGAAGTTTAGCCAGCGCTGCGCCCCTTTGCCCACATCGCCGGCGACCAATACGGCGATCAGTAACAGCGTGCCCACACCAAACAACCAGGGAGACCAGTTTTTGATGTGATGGGGTTGGATCTGTGCGATGGCGACCATGACGGCAAAGGCCACGATCAGGCGCAGCACCTGGCGTAACAACAGGCCGAAGTCCTGGTTCCCGGCACTGTAGAGCACGATCAAACTCAGACCGGATAGCACCAGTAGCGCCATGAANNACCGGTGCGTAGGCAATAAATAGTGCATGATCGCGCAACTTCATCGGAATATCCTCGACCACATACTCTTCGTTCTGCTTGATCCCAAATACCTGTGAGGTACCGGTTTTGCCGGCGACGCGGTATTTTAAATTATGGTTGATGGAGCGCGCGGTCCCCAAAGGACTGTGCACGACCCGGGTCATGGCCCGGGATATGATGTTCCAATGACTGGGTTTGTTTAGCATGACCGGTTCCATCTCCTGGCCGGTCAGGGTGTCGACCACGCCGCTGGTCGGGTCTTGAATCTTACCAACTATACGTGGTTGCAGGCGTTTGCCGCGGTTGGCCAGATTGGCGGTTATGGTCGCCAGTTGAACCGGGGTGGCCAGCACCGAGCCCTGACCGATACCGGTGATCAGCGTCTCACCGGGAAACCAGGGTTGATTGTAGTTTTGTCGTTTCCACTCTCGACTGGGCATCAGTCCGGGCAGCTCGCCGGTAATATCAATTCCGGTCCTTTGGCCGAAGCCGAATCCGGACATGAATTTGGAAATCTGGTCTATGCCCAGTGTCAGGGCCAGCTCGTAAAAATAGACGTCGCAGGATTGGACAATGGCATCGTCCATCGTGACTTCGCCGTGGCCTGACTTTTTCCAGTCGCGGTATTTCCGGTCATCGTTTTTCAGGGTAAACGCGCCGCTGCAATGGGTGGGGGTGGATGCCTCGATCTGATTGCTTTCCAGTCCGGCCAGGGCCAAAAAGGGTTTGGTGGTGGAGCCTGGTGGATATTGGCCACGCAGTGCGCGGTTAAACAGTGGCTGGTCTTCGGATTGCGTTAATGCCTTGTATTCATCATTGTCGATGCCGTTGACGAAGGGGTTCGGGTCGAAGGTGGGCATGCTGACAAAAGCCAGAATACTGCCATCCTTGGGATTCAGGGCGACAATGGCGCCGCGGTTATTGCCAAGGGCCTTTTCTGCGGTCTGCTGCAATCCGATGTCTATATTCAGATAGAGATTCTTGCCAGGTGTCGGGTAGTTTTCCTCCAGGACGCGCAGGGTGCGGCCCTGGGCGTTGGTCTCGACCTTCTGAAAGCCGACGCTGCCGTGCAGGATATCTTCGTAAAATTTTTCCACGCCAACCTTGCCGATATGGTTGCTGCCACTGTACTCCGTGGCGTCCAGCGCCTGCAGTTCCGACTCGCTGATGCGTCCTACATACCCGATAGCATGCACTGCAACATTTTGTAGTGGATAGTGGCGCATCAGGCGTGCCTCGATATCGACGCCGGGGAAGCGGTGTCGATTGACACCAAAGCGTGCCACTTCCTCGTCATTGAGGCGAAATCGCAGAGGTATATTGCTGAAGCGGCGCTGACGCTTGAGTTGTGATTTGAAACGTTTGATATCGCCGTCAGTCAGCGTAACCAGCTTGCGCAGCTCATCCAGCGTGGCATCCATGTTCTCAACGCGTTCCGGTACCACTTCAAGACTGAAGGAGGGCAGGTTTTCCGCCAGTACGACACCGTTGCGGTCGAAGATCAGCCCTCGGGTCGGGACTATGGGGACGACGTTGACCCGGTTATTGGTCGATAACGCGTCGTAGTGTGCATGGTTGATGATTTGCAGGTAAAACATACGTGCAATCAACACGAGTATCAGTATACCGATCACCACTATGGAGGCGATCAGTCTATTCATGAAAAGGCGGGTTTCCCGGAAATGGTCCGTTAGGGTCAGATTGACTTTCATGGTCCGATCAACTTACACCGAAGTGTCTGCGCAGATTGCGCATGATCAGGTAAAACCAGGGCCAAAACAGCATGCTGGTCAGCGGGGATATCCAGTACATCCAGGTGCGCGGCGCCTGACCGACAATGCCCTGTATCCATAGAGAGATCATTTGACTAAAGGCGATGATCATGAAAACACTCAATGCCTGTTGCCATAGTGGGTAGAGTCGTATGCGCTGGTGCAGTTTCAAGACCAGTATCGCTATGACCGACATGATCAGCGCATTTTGTCCCAATAACACCCCTTCGGTGACATCGACGAACAACCCCAATATCCAGGCGACGCCTACGCCGACCCGATGGGGCAGTGCCAGGCACCAGTAAATAAGAAGCATGGGGACGAATTCGGGACGCATAACCTCAAGCCAAAACGGCAGAGGCAGGATTGACAGGATCAGCGCCACGATAAAACTACTGAAGATGATGCTGGTGCCACCAGTGCGGTTATTGGATGAGGGCATCATTTTTCACTGCCCTTCGCGATTGGTGCGCTGGCAATTTCCTCGGCGGCGTTGTTATCTTCCGGTCGATTGGGCCAGACCAGCAATACCTCTCGACTGCGCTCCAGGTGGGCCGCAGGCTCGACGACAATATCGGCAAATGGCAGCGCGGGATTGGTGCGGATCTCTTTGATAGTGCCTACCGGATAGCCGGTAGGAAAGCGCCCACCCAGGCCCGAGGTGACCAGCAGGTCGCCCACTTTGACGTCGGCGTTATTGGGGATGTGCGGCAGATCCAGCTCCCGTGGCGATCCTGTGCCGATGGCGATAGCGCGCATGCCATTGCGGTTGATCTGTACCGGCGTGGCATGGTTGGGATCACTGATCAGCATGGCGGCGCTGCTGAACATATTGACCTGTACCACTTGGCCGATGATGCCGTCGGCATCCAGCAGGGGTTGTCCTTCATAAATACCGTGGCGTTTGCCCTTGCTGATGACTACGCGATGGGAAAAGGGGTCCAGGTCCACCGCCAGTAGTTCTGCAACCAGTAATTGGTTGGTGGTCCTTTTGGAGGATTGCAATAACTCACGTAAGCGGATGTTTTCGGTCTCCAGGGCAGCGAGACGTTGCAACTGGGCCTTCAAAAGCAGCTGTTGTGTGCGCAGGGTTTCGACTTCTTCCTGCAGCTCCTGTTGCGAGGTGAAATTCTGCGATACCCAGCCCCCGGCATCCACCGGCACGCTGGCCAATTGCATGACCGGATAAAGCGGCATGGACAGCGCCACGCGGATATGGTCGAGAAAGTTTTTCTTTTGATCCAGGGCCATCAGGCCGATGGCGGCAATCGCCAGCAACAGGAAGCGGGCGCTTTCGGATGGACCTTCTGAGAATAACGATTTAATGGCGACCCCCGGGCATTACAACTAAACCCGGCAGGTCGAATGATGGCCTAGACCGAGTTGATCACAAGAATGAAAGTGGTGTTGCCAGCCAATGTGTGGCATCGCCTCCCTGCGCTGCTTGGGCAGAATCCGACTGTTGAGTTTATTCCACGCTGAACAGGTTGCCGCCGTGCTCATCCATCATCTCCAGGGCACGACCGCCGCCACGGGCAACGCAGGTGAGCGGATCTTCGGCAATGATGACCGGCAGACCGGTTTCCTCCATCAGCAGGCGGTCCAGGTCACGCAACAGGGCGCCACCGCCGGTCAGAACCATGCCGCGCTCGGCGATATCGGCGCCCAGTTCGGGAGGGGTCTTTTCCAAGGCGGTTTTAACGGCCTCGACGATACCGGACAGGGGTTCCTGCAAGGCTTCCAGAACTTCGTGGCTGTTCAGGGTAAAGCTGCGTGGCACACCTTCGGCCAGGTTGCGGCCGGTGACCTCGATTTCGCGGATGTCGTCACCGGGGAAGGCGGTGCCTACCTCTTTCTTAATACGTTCCGCGGTGGTTTCACCAATGACACTGCCATAATTCCGGCGCACGTAATTGATGATGGCCTCATCGAAGCGGTCGCCACCAATGCGTACCGAGGCGGAGTAGACCACGCCGCTCAGGGACATAATGGCCACTTCAGTAGTGCCACCGCCGATATCCAGCACCATGGAGCCGCTGGCGTCAGAGATGGGCATACCCGCACCGATGGCGGCGGCCATAGGTTCTTCTATTAAATAGACCTCTCGGGCACCGGCACCGGCGGCCGATTCGCGGATGGCGCGTCGTTCCACCTGGGTGGCGCCGCAGGGTACGCAGATTAGTACGCGCGGGCTGGGGCGGAACAATTTGAATTTATCGCTATGCACTTTGTGGATAAAATGCTGCAGCATTTTCTCAGTCACGGTAAAATCGGCNNAGGACGATCCCTTGACCCCTTACGTAAATAAGGGTATTGGCAGTGCCGAGGTCGATGGAGAGATCGTTAGAGAAAAGGCCACGAAAGCGTCCGAACATAGTTTTAATACACCGTGAGTAAAGTAGTAAATGCCGACTTATGTCGTAATTTTATTTTCAGTCTTTAATTTTTGTTAGCATAAATCGAACCAAGGGGCTACTTTATCCAATGGTAGGGGTTTGGGCAAGTTACCATCTATGCTAACGTTGCGTATTTGCTTATTGAGTCACACGCGGAGCCATTATGTCACTGCAAAAAACAGACATTGAAAAGATAGCACATCTCGCACGCTTGGCTATCGACGAACAAGACGTGCCGCTTTACACCCGCAATTTGTCAAACATACTCGATTTGGTGGAACAGATGAGTGCGGTGGATACGGCAGACGTGCAGCCAATGGCTCATCCATTGGATATGGCGCAACGTCTGCGTGAAGATCAGGTTTCCGAAGGTGATGGTCGTGCGCAGTTCCAGCAGATAGCGCCCGCAGTGGAAGCCGGCCTCTATCTGGTGCCGAAGGTCATCGAATAGTCTTCTAAAATTCATTTGTTTTGTCTTTAACCCTTTTTGTTGGACGAGTCCATGCACAGTAAGACCATTGCCGAAATATCCCGTGATCTCAAGGCGGGCAAATACTCCAGCGAGGAGTTGACACGCACCTATCTGGAGCGGATTGATAAACACAACAAGCAGCTGAACTGTTTTGTCACCGTGACGCCGGAGATAGCTTTGGAACAGGCACGAGCGGCGGACAAGAAATTGAAAAGCGGTGGTGGCGGGCCGTTGACCGGTGTACCCATGGCGCATAAGGATATCTTCTGCACCCTGGGCGTGAAGACCAGTTGTGGATCGCGCATGCTGGATAATTTCATCGCCCCATATAACGCCACCGTGGTGGAACGTCTGAGCGCCGCCGGTATGGTCATGTTGGGCAAGACCAATATGGACGAATTCGCCATGGGCTCTTCCAATGAGACCAGCTACTATGGCCCGGTGCGCAATCCG
The DNA here is from genome assembly GCA_002450975.1 of Proteobacteria bacterium UBA6915. GTDB lineage: Bacteria > Pseudomonadota > Gammaproteobacteria > UBA6915 > UBA6915 > UBA6915. Next base: position 101 of record DKAX01000067.1, on the reverse strand, counting down.
TGGGATACCAACGCCGTGCCCGGCGGTTCATCGGGTGGTTCCGCTGCCGCTGTGGCCGCGCGCCTGGTGCCGGCCACCACCGGTACCGATACCGGCGGCTC
>DKAX01000062.1 GCA_002450975.1 Proteobacteria bacterium UBA6915 | reverse complement strand
CCATCTTGAAGACCTCGTTGCCCTGCATGACGATGCTGGCCTTACCCTCTCTGAATAATTCCGGATTTTCCGAGACTCCTGCGGGCACGGTCAACAAATCCCTATACTGGCCATCGGCATGAATATGGGTGGAAAGAATCCCCGGCTCCTTACTTGCCTCCAGGATCACTGCACCGGCACCGTCACCAAACAATACACAGGTAGAGCGATCGGTCCAGTCGATAATGCGCGATAAGGTCTCTGCACCGATAACGAGAGCGCGTTTATGGGTGCCACTGCGAATAAACTTATCAGCCACCGTCAACGCATAGACAAATCCAGTACACACCGCCTGTACATCAAAGGCGCCACATCCGTGGATATCCAGACGCTGCTGCAACAGGCATGCAGTACTGGGAAATACACGGTCCGGAGTGGTCGTGGCCAGCACAATCAAATCGATGCTATTGGCATCGATGCCCGCTGCCTCGATAGCACGGCGTGCCGCCTGTTCGGCCAGATCTACAGTAGTCTGCCCATCAACGACAACATGGCGTTTCTTGATACCGGTGCGTTCAGTGATCCACTGATCCGTCGTGTCAACCATCTTTTCCAAATCGAGATTGGTCAACACCTTCTCTGGCAGATAACCCCCGGTACCAATTATTCGTGAATAGATCAAACCGCTTGCCTTTCTACTAAGATGGTTTCAATTTCTTTACCAATTCGCGTTGGAATATCTTTCTTCGCCTCCAACACGGCTTCTTTGATCGCAACAGCAAACGCATAACGCAGGGCATTACCGTGACTCTTGATCACTATTCCCTGCAAACCGACCAAGCTGGCACCATTATAATTCGATGGATCAATTCGTCCTCGTAGCGCCTTCAAAACCGGCATAGCCAGCAATGCAGCCATTTTAGTGAATATGTTCCGACTGAATTCCACTTTCAAAAAATGGGCAACCATCTTGGCCAAGCCCTCGGCACTTTTCAAGGCAACATTACCGACAAAACCGTCACAGACCACGACATCCACCGTGCCCTTAAAGATGTCGTCACCCTCGACATAACCGACGTAATTCAAACCACTGGCAGCAAGAATACCGGCAGCTTCTTTGACGTTTTCATTGCCCTTGATCTCCTCTTCGCCAATATTCAACAAGCCCACAGTGGGACGCTTGATATTGTCGACTGCGCTGGTCAAGGCCGCTCCCATGGCGGCAAACTCCAACAATTGGCGGGCAGTACAATCGACATTGGCACCCAGGTCCAGCACATGAGTATGACCTTTTATCGTTGGCAAAGGGGTAATAATAGCAGGCCGATCGACCCCAGGCAGGGTCTTGAGCACAAAGCGCGCGGTCGCCATTAACGCACCGGTATTCCCTGCGCTGACACAGGCCTTGGCTGATCCCTCTTTGACGAGGTTAATAGCCACACGCATAGAAGAGTCTTTTTTATTTCGCAATGCAAAGGAAGGCAGGTCATCCATGGCGACCACTTGAGAAGCATGCTGTATGGCCAGTTTATCACCCACACTGGCGCCATGCGCAGTCAATTCAGCCGCAATACGCTCCTGATCACCCACCAGGATGATCTTGAGATTTTTTTGCTCCTTCAATACATCAAGGGCCGCAGGTACGGTTACCTGTGGCCCGTGATCGCCCCCCATGGCATCAATCGCTATTACAATAGTTGCAGACACCATCAGCAGCACCTTTTGCCGTGAAGATCGGCTTTATTAAAAGCTAATTTGTTTTTATTCGCCTTTACCGGCCAATACCTTGCGACCGCGATAATATCCATCGGGCGTAATGTGATGACGCATGTGGGTCTCACCAGAAGTGGGGTCGATGGACAACGCACCTGAGGTCAGGGCATCGTGGGCACGACGCATGCCACGCTTGGAGGGGGATTTACGGGTTTTCTGAACCGCCATGATACGGACTCCTATATTAACTACTGCTTGGACTTCAATTGTTTCAACACCGCAAAGGGACTTTCGGGCTTCTCTTTGCTCAACTCTTTATCGACCTGCTCATTGAGCGAGTCGATGACATTCTTGGCCCCACAAATCTCAGGTTCGTGCATGGCAACGATGGGCAATCCGAGAATCAATTCGTCTTCCACCAAGGCGGTCAACGACAGGGGTTCATCGCCCATCTCCAGCGGTTCATAGTGATCGGGCAGAAACTGTAAATCACGCGCTCCCCGGACTATACCAAGGGCAACCTGTGACTCCACCGACCAACTCATCTTACCCATACACCGCTGGCAAACCAATTCAAGCTTCGCCTGGACGCTTCCACGTACATACCGTATGCCGGCCTCATCCGAGCCAAACTCCAGCAGAACTTCCGCTTCCTGATCAATGCCTTGAACCAGGGACTGCCCAAGTCGCTCCATACTGGCGAGCGGCACCGCCCCTGCCAATGTCTGCCGGGTGTCGCACAACTTAACGGGATCAACAAACTCCGGAAGACGTCTGGACATAGGGGGCGCATGATATCGACATCCGACCTCGCTGTCAAAGCTATATTCTTGGTTAAGCCTTTGTATAAACTGATTTTTTGACCCAGACCACATTTATTTCCTGGGTAGTGTTTTTTTTTCTGATAAATAATTCAAATTGCAGGAATTTTTGCCCTATACTGGTTTGAGTTTACAAGGGGATCACCGTCAATGATAAAAAAGATTCTCATTGCTAATCGTGGGGAAATCGCTGTACGAATTGTTCGCGCCTGCGCCGAAATGGGCATCAAATCGGTCGCAGTTTATACCGACGCCGATCGTTACGCCCTACATGTGAAGAAGGCCGATGAGGCCTACAGCCTCGGCCCGCACAGCGCCTCCGGTTATCTAAACGCCCATCGTTTGGTCAATCTGGCCGTTGCCACAGGCTGCGATGCACTCCATCCCGGTTACGGTTTTCTCTCGGAAAATGCTGATTTTGCACGCATTTGCGCCTCACGCGGCATCAAGTTCATTGGTCCCAGCGCCGAGGTAATCTCCCACATGGGAGACAAGATCCAGGCGCGCAAATCCATGATCAAGGCCGGTATCCCTGTCACCCCCGGCAGCGATGGCAATCTAAAAGACCTTAACGAAGCCATCGCGCTGGCCAAAAAAATCGGTTATCCCGTCATGCTCAAGGCTACCTCCGGTGGTGGCGGCCGCGGCATCCGTCGTTGTAATAACGAAGATGAACTCAAACGCTTCTATGACCGTGTCATTTCCGAGGCGACCAAGGCATTCGGTAGTGCCGAAGTTTTTTTGGAAAAAAATATCGTCAATCCAAAGCATATCGAAGTACAGATACTGGCAGACAGCCACGGTGAGGTGGTCCACCTGTACGAACGCGACTGCTCCATTCAGCGTCGTCACCAGAAACTGATTGAGATTGCCCCTTCTCCGCAACTGAGCGACCAACAGAGGGAAATGATCGGTGAATTGGCCGTACGTGCAGCCAAATCGGTAGGTTACGAAAACGCTGGTACAGTGGAATTCCTCCTCGATCAAAACAACGATTTCTATTTCATGGAAATGAATACACGCCTACAGGTCGAACACCCGGTCACAGAGGAGATTACCGGGATCGACATTGTCAAAGAGCAGATCCGCATCGCCAGTGGATTAAAACTGAGTTTTACACAAAAAGAAATCAGCTACCGCGGATACGCAATGGAGTTTCGCGTCAATGCGGAAGATCCAAAAAATGATTTCCTGCCCAGCTTCGGTCGCATCACCCGTTATTTCGCCTCCGGTGGACCCGGCGTGCGCACCGATGCAGCAATCTATTCGGGCTACGAAATTCCACCTTTTTATGACTCCATGTGCGCCAAACTAACCGTATGGTCGCTGGATTGGGATTCGCTGCTGGATCGGGGTATACGTGCGTTGAACGATATCGTGCTACACGGAGTAAAGACCACCATACCCTATCAACTGGAAATTCTGAAAAACGCAGAATTTCAAAGCGGCAACTTTGATACCAGCTTCGTCGAGTCACATCCAGAATTAACCAACTATTCCGTGCGCCGACCTCCGCGTGAACTGGCGGCAGTTATCGGCGCCGCCATTGCCGCCTATACGGGACTATAAACGCCATGACCAAGAAAAAAACCGCCAGTAAAAAAGACAACCACTCCGCCCAACAGGTCCATATAACCGAAACCGTACTCCGTGACGGCCACCAGTCACTAATCGCCACACGCATGCGCACTGAGGATATGCTACCGATTTGCCAGAAGATCGATCAGGCCGGCTTTTGGTCGGTAGAGGCCTGGGGTGGTGCGACTTTCGATGCCTGTGTACGATTTCTCAAAGAGGATCCATGGGAGCGCCTGGCAAAGTTCAAGGCGGCCTTGCCCAATACGCCGATACAAATGCTGTTACGTGGACAAAACCTGCTGGGTTACCGTCACTACTCTGACGATGTGGTCAAGGCCTTTGTCGAGCGCTCCGCCAAAAACGGAGTCGATGTCTTTCGTGTATTTGATGCCTTGAATGACCTGAGAAACATGCAAGCCTCAATCGAGGCGGTAAAAAAGACCGGCAAGCACGCCCAAGGCGCTATCTCTTACACCACCAGTCCGGTACACGGCGTTCCACAATTTGTCGCTATGGCAAAACAGTTGGAAAAGATGGGCTGCGACAGTGTCGCCATCAAAGACATGGCAGGACTGCTCACCCCAAGCGTAACATCGCAACTGGTAACCGCCCTGGTCGACAGTATCTCCATTCCGGTACATCTTCACTCTCACGCCACTGCCGGTCTGGCCAGTATGTGTCAGTTCAAGGCGGTCGAAGCAGGTTGTCGGCACATCGATACCGCAATATCCTCCTTCTCAGGAGGCACCAGCCATCCGCCCACCGAGTCCATGGTGGCTGCATTTAAAGATACCGAGTATGACACCGGCTTGGATTTGATCCTGTTACAGGAGATCGGCTTCTATTTTCGTGAAGTGCGTAAAAAATATCATCAATTTGAAAGTGAATTCACCGGTCTGGATACCCGCGTGCAGGTAAACCAAGTGCCTGGCGGCATGATCTCCAATCTATCCAATCAATTAAAGGAACAAGGTGCACTGGATCGAATGAATGACGTGCTGACGGAAATCCCCAAGGTCCGCGAAGACCTGGGCTATCCTCCACTGGTAACGCCAACATCACAAATCGTTGGCACCCAGGCTGTTCTCAACGTCATTACCGGGGCGCGTTATAAAAACATTACCAATGAAGTGAAGTTTTATCTACAAGGCCGATACGGCCAGGCCCCCGGCAAAATTAATAACATCGTTCAGCAACAGGCCATCGGCAACTCCGACATTATCGACTGCCGGCCAGCTGATATGCTGGAACCGGAGATGGAAAACCTGCGTGAGCAGATCGGTGCAGGTGCACGCAACGAGGAGGACGTACTGACCTTCGCCATGTTTCCAGACATCGGCCGGGATTTTCTTGAGCAGCGGAACAACAATTCCTTGTCTCCAGAACCCCTGTTGGAGGTTGGTGACGCCGGCAACGCTGCCTATTGTGTGGCAGCAACCGAGTTCAACGTCACCATGCACGGTGAAAGTTATCATATCAAGGTTACCGGCACCGGCCATCCTACCCAGGATAAGAGACCGTTTTATCTAAAGGTCGACGGCGTACCCGAAGAGATCATGGTGGAATTGCTGGATGAAATCGTACCAACCGGAGGTAATCATGCAGCACCTGTCGGTGGTAAGAAATCCACCGGCAGCAAACGACCTCGCGCCACCGAACCGGGACACGTCACAACCTCCATGCCGGGCACCATCGTCGACGTCATGGTCAAGGTCGGTGACAAGGTGAAGGCAGGTGATCCCGTATTAGTGACCGAGGCAATGAAGATGGAGACCGAGGTGCAGGCCTCCATAAGCGGTGAAGTGACCGCGGTACATGTGCAAAAAGGCGACTCCGTCAATCCCGACGAAGCACTGATAGAAATAAAATAGCTTTTTTGCGACGAATCTTCTCGCATTTGGCCCAATGTGCGTCGCCCAGCCTTGAGTGAACTTCGCCCATGAAACACGCAGATATTACCGTGCTCATACTGGCCGGAGGCCAATCCCGCCGCATGAACGGCATTGACAAAGGATTGATTGACTATCATGGCAAGCCGATGATCAGTCACGTGATCGATCACTTTGCCACCTATACCCGACGGACTCTTATCAATGCCAATCGCAACCTGGAAACCTACCTCAAATTCGGATTTCCAGTATTGAGCGATGAACAGGCGGAATATGCCGGACCATTGGCCGGTATAGCCAGCGCCCGCAATCATACGGACACACCTTATCTGTTCGTTATTCCCTGTGATATGCCGATTATAGACATCTCGGTTCTGGACCGCTTGCGTCAAACCATGCAGGAACAAACAGCGCCTATCGTTGTAGCCCATGACGGTCAGCGCAGACAAAACCTGATCTGTCTGATACAAACGCCGGTACTTCAGGAAATCCCCCAATACCTTGCCCATCACGGTTCCACTGTGGCACGCTGGCTGGACTACTATGGCGCTCAATCCTGCAACTTTTCCGGCCAGGAAAACCTCTTCATCAATATCAACACACAATCGGACCTCGAGTCTCAGCGACATGACGCTAACGGGTAACGCCACGCACTGCTCCACACCAGTGATAGGATTCATAGCCCCCAGCGGTACTGGTAAAACCACGTTGCTTGAACAGGTGATACGCCTGCTTTGTGAGCGTAGTATTCAGCTGGCCGTTATCAAACATACCCACCACGATTTCGAAATGGACACCCCAGGAAAAGACAGCTATCGATTACGCAAAGCGGGTGCGCAGCAAACACTGCTCGCTGGACGTCAACGGCAGGCATTGATTACCGAATCCCCGCAAAATTTTGCTGACCCGGACCTGAGCGAAATGATAGCCCGGCTGGATTGCACCAGTCTGAACCTGATACTGGTGGAGGGCTTCAAGGACACTCGCTATCCCAAAATAGCATTGCACCGTAGCGATTACAGCAAATCCGACTGGTCGCAAATACTTGACGATCAGGTCATCGCGGTAGCCTCAGACGCTCCCAACGTTTACAGGGGCGACTTACCTGTCCTGGATCTTAACAACCCCGTGCAGATCGTCGATTTTCTATTACAATGGATAAATTCCCACTAATTTAGCCGGATGATTCCTGTAGATCTGTCGCTATAATGGCCACTGCCGATACTATGCGAGACTGAACCATGAGCCAGAAATCGAACAATACGCCCGATTGCATGAATGAATTCGATCCAGATTCGTTAACGGTGGATCAAGCCATCGATCGCCTGGCCGCCAGCGCCACACCGATAAGCGGTGCCGAACTGGTATCGCTACCCGATTCATTGAACCGAATCCTGCGTGATGATGTCCTCTCACCTATTAATGTGCCCCCATACGCCAATTCGGCCATGGATGGGTATGCCATAAATAGCGCTGATCTACCCACACCAGACGCAACAGTCTCACTGACTTTGGTCGGGACGGCCATGGCAGGAAGGCCCTGCCAGATGAAGCTGGAAGCAGGACAATGCATTCGCATCATGACGGGCGCACAGATGCCGGAAGGCGCGGACACGGTAGTTATGCAGGAACACATCACCCGCAATGGTGACACTATCACCCTGTCCGGCAACAGTGGATATCAGAAAAATGCCAATGTACGCTATCCAGGTGAGGATTTGTCCAAAGGGCAAATAGTACTTGGGCGAGGCAGACGACTTACTGCCGCCGATGTAGGACTGCTGGCCTCCATCGGTATTGCCAAGGTCAACGTAATACGCAGACTTCGCGTTGCGTTCTTCAGCACTGGCGATGAACTACGGTCATTGGGTGAAACCCTGAAAGAGGGTCAGATCTACGACAGCAATCGCTACACGCTACACGCCATGCTTACCCGCCTTGGCCATGATATTACCGACCTGGGCATCATACCGGATGATATTGATGCGATCCGCGCCGCCTTTACCCAGGCCGCCAACTCAGACGTAATAATCACCTCAGGAGGCGTCTCGGTAGGCGATGCCGACTACGTCAAAATGGTCCTGGAGGAAATCGGCAAGATCAATTTCTGGAAAATTGCCATGAAGCCGGGCAAACCACTTGCCTACGGCCGTATTGGCAAGAGTCACTTTTTCGGTTTACCAGGAAATCCGGTATCAACGATGGTCACCTTTTATCAATTCGTGCAGCCAACCCTGGCCCTGTTATCCGGCGAAGAGCTGGTAAAACCCAAATATCTTAAAATACCCTGCCGTACCCCACTGAAAAAGCGTCCAGGAAGGGTCGACTACCAGCGCGGTATCGTCTCATACCAGGAAGACGGGTCCCTGGTAGTGGAAAGCACCGGTACACAAGGCTCAAATATTCTCAGTTCCATGAGCCAGGCCAACTGTTTCATTGTTCTTCCCCGAGACTCTTCTGGCGCGGCGGCCGGTGACGTGGTTGATGTACAACTCTTCGATGGTTTGATCTAGCCCGCCAGTTACCAGGCTCCAGCTGAGGTAAATACCATTGCCGTGCCATCACAAGATCGATGACGAACTCACATACGACCACCGTTCCTCGAACGCCATTGTGCCACCCCGATTGACGTAACTGGTCACCTTGGTGGATGACTTGGAATATAGGCGTGCCTAAAAGACGAAAGGCCGCTCCCCGTGCGGGGTAGCGGCCTTCACCGGCTAAAATCGACCCTTACTTCTTCTTAGCGGTCTTTTTCTTGGCTGTTTTCTTCTTTGCAGCCTTCTTTTTAGCGGTTTTCTTCTTGGCGGCCTTCTTCTTGGCTACCTTTTTCTTAGCGGTCTTCTTCTTCGCTACCTTCTTCTTTGCGGTCTTCTTCTTCGCTACCTTCTTCTTAGCGGTCTTCTTCTTGGCTACCTTCTTCTTGGCAACCCGCTTTTTGGCGACCTTCTTACTTGCGGTCTTCTTCTTGGCGGTTCTGCGCTTGGCCACTTTCTTGGTCAGCGACTTTTTCTTAACCGCCACCTTCTTCTTTGATTTCTTCTTTGCCATTATTGATGCACCTCTCTCTGTGAATTATTGGTATAACCGTTAGTATATACGATCATATTTATTACTAATACATTTTTTTGATATTTTCAACAAAATTTGCAAAAAAACTTCCGATAAGTTCTGTTCAATGCATCTTCGCGTCAAAAATGTTCAGTGACTCCTTCGCGCGCAGTCTCTGCAAAAGAGATTTTTTAACCTTCGCGCTAACAAAATCACCGTCGCCCTCCACTACAGAAACCTGCGAGCACCTAAATCTACACCTGCTCACCAACAAACATGATCTATTTGAACCACACAAGAGTAATTTGGACCCCAAAACCAAAAATCTATCCGGACTCGAAGGCGTGTAGGGCTGATGTGATCCCCGATCTTGCTTGTTTAGCGGGTACCGGATTTGCCTTTTGCCCAACTAGGGCCTGTTCACACTTATTCTACAGCCGCGTTGTGTCCCAAAAATGGCTGAACGAGGCACGAGGAGAGAAGTTTGGTTGTTCCAAATGAGCGACGAGAAACGATGTGCAGCCATTTTTGGGACACAACCCGAAGGGACGGGGCCAT
>DKAX01000265.1 GCA_002450975.1 Proteobacteria bacterium UBA6915 | reverse complement strand
CCGGACAAGGTGGGATTGAGTGCCTCACTAACTGCCTTGGCTGAGCAAGTGGAGAGCTTGCCGTTGTTGCAGTTTGAACCGAGCAAATCCAATAAAACGCAAACATCAGAAACAAGCAATCAGGATCAACTGACTATCGCCCAGAGCGCCGGTCAATCCCGTTGGCAGTCTATGGCTGATCGGGTATGGGCTGACTTAAAGAGTCTTGTGGTGATTAAACACCATGAGGCTGATATGCGAGTACCACTACTGGCACCGGAGCAACGTTATTACTTGCAGCAAAATTTGCGTCTGCAATTGGAGACTGCGCGTCTGGCGCTTCTACAGTCCGACAAGCAACTCTATAGCGATAGTTTAAAAGTGGCGCGTGATTGGTTGCAGCGCTTTTACAACACCCAGGCGCAACCGGTTCAGGTGGCGTTGGAGAATCTGCGCAAGGCGAGTGAGGTGGATATCGATCCTGTATTGCCTTTGCCCAAGGAATCATTGCACCAACTCCAACGCATTTCCGGCAATGGACGTGTCCGGTCAACAGCTTTAAGCGATCTGTCTTTAAACAATGGGACAAACCCCTGATGGGTGATGACCAATGAAACGATTGATCATATTGGTGCTCGCCCTCTTTGTGGCGGTCAGTCTTGGCCTGATGGCGCACCGAGATCCTGGTTACGTCCTGTTTGGCTACGGTGCCTGGACGGTGGAGAGTTCGTTATCCCTGTTCTTTTTGGTCCTGGTGTTCACTCTTTTCGTATTCTATTACCTGGTACGCAGTTATTTGCTGATGCGCTATTTGCCGCAAAAGGCCCGTTATTGGCGTCGCGCACGGCGGATTGGCAGGACCGGTCTTTCCACCACCAAAGGAATGATTGCCTTGACAGAAGGCCGATGGCAGGCGGCGGAAAAGCTGTTGTTACGCCATGTGGAATCAGCGGAGTCGCCGCTACTGAATTACCTGGGGGCAGCCAATGCCGCTCAGCAACTGGCTGCCTATGACCGGCGGGACCAATATCTGATTCTGGCGCATGAGAGCATGCCGTCGGCTGATCTGGCAGTGGGTCTTAGCCAGGCGCGCTTACAAATGGACCATCAGCAATGGGAACAGGCGCTGGCCACCTTGATTCGCCTGCGGGAGCTGGCACCCAAACACAGCTATGTCCTGAAACTGTTAATTAAACTTTATGTCCAGCTGAAAGAGTGGGATAAGTTGGTTCAGGTTTTGCCGGAGGCGCGCCGCGCCAAGTCACTGTCACCCGCGGATACGGATGCTCTGGAGGTACGTAGTTTTCACGAATTGCTGATCAAATCCATGGGTCGGCAGTCATCTATAGATCAGTTGCACCGCACTTGGCAGAGGATTCCGGAACGCTTGAAGGACAAGCAGGTTTTGTTGGCGCAATACATCCAAGGATTGATCAATTTCAAAGAGGAACACCTTGCTGAGCCTCTGTTACGTAAGGCGATCAAGCAGCGCTGGGATAATTATTGGGTTTACCTCTATGGCATGATTTCCGGGAACGACCCTAAACAGCAATTATTGTTCGCGGAGTCCTGGTTAAGAGATAACCCTAGCAACGATATCTTGTTGCTGACTTTGGGGCGACTCAGTCTGCGGAACCGACTTTACGGCAAGGCACAGGATTTTTTCCGCAATAGCCTTAACAGTAAGGAGCGCCCCGAGACCTTACAGGAGCTGGGTAAGTTATTGGAGCAAATGGGTGAGGAGGCCGAGGCGATGGAATGCTATCGTCGCGGGCTTTCCCTGGTCCCCGATGTCTCCATCGAGGCCAAGGGGCGTACGGTCGGATTCCAGGGGGACAGGCGTGTTTCCGTGCTTTCGGAAATCTCCAATCGCAAGGAGCCACCCATCTGGCAGCTCAATAACTAAGTTTTGTTTTTCGCCGGATTGTCCGCGGCCAGGGTAAACGCGTCGGAAAAAAACTGATCCTTACCCATACCTTTTTCCACAAAGGCCTGATAGGCCGCATTCACCATGGCCGGTGAACCGCCGGCATAGACTTGATAGGGAGACATGTCGGCAAAGTCTTCAAGAACCGCCTGGTGTACAAAACCGATGCGTCCCTGCCACACATCTTCGGGCGCAGGATCAGACAATACCGGAACAAAGTGAATATGACGGTGGTTTTTGACCCACTGCTCGGGCAGGTTTGTCATATAGAGATCTCGTTTGGCACGCGCACCCCAATAAAGGTGTATGGGCCTATCGATCTTTGCCGCAAGCATATGTTCAATTATGCCCTTGATAGGGGCAAAACCGGTGCCACCGGCAACAAAAATCACGGGTTTGTCACTGTCTTCACGCAAATAGAACTGACCATGCGGGCCTTCGAAGCGTAGAACCGCTTTTTCCTCCATGGCTGCAAAGACGAAATCCGTGAATTCGCCACCATCGATATGTCGGATATGGAGTTCCAGAAACTCATCGTCATGGGGGGCATTGGCCAGGGAAAAACTGCGATGGCGACCATCTTTCAGCAGGATATCGATATACTGACCCGCTAAAAATTGTAGGCGCTCGTCTGTAGGCAGTTTCAAATAGAGACGGATAACGTCATGGGCCAGTTGCTCTTTTTTAACCACACGGCACGGCATGGTCTTGACGGGTATTTCCTGACTGCCGGTGATCTCTTTAACTTCCAGTTCCAGATTACTGGTGGCTCTTGCCTGGCAGCACAAAGCCATGCCTGTTTCAAAGTCCTGTTGAGTCAGTGCGGCCGGGTTGCCCTCACTGTAATCCACCTCGCCAGCTATCAGACGGGTTTTGCAGGCACCGCAAACCCCACTGCGGCAACCATAGGGGAAGTTGAGGCCATGGCGCAGCGCGGCGTCGAGTATGGTTTCTTCGGCCGATACGTCGAATTCGTGTCCGCTGGGACTGATGCGAACCTTGAAATCCATGAATGTTCCTTAGTAGTCTGACTAAAAGCGAAGGATTATAGTCGGAATAGCGCTATGAAGCATGTTTTTATTCTGGGATATGGTTATATGGGCCGTCTGATTGCCGAATCCCTGGTAGGTCAAGGGTTAAGGGTGACTGCAGTGGCACGTAATGCGGATAAACAGTGGGAAAACGCTAAGGGTAATCCCACTTTCATCCGTGCGGATCTGGATGAAGCTACAACCCTGGGCGGTTTGCCCCTGAACGATAGCATAGTCTTTTACTTGGCCCCCCCATCGGATAGCAATGACCAAGACCTGCGGGTGCGTAATCTGGTACAGGCAATGGACCGGCAACGTCCTGCACGCCTGATCTACTTCAGTACCACAGGGGTCTATGGAAATTGCGACGGATCATGGGTGACAGAGCAGACTCCAACCCAGCCTGATACGCCCCGCGGCCGTCGCAGATTGGATGCGGAACAGGTTTTGTCCGCCTGGGCGCAGCGGGAGCGATTTCCCTGTTTGATTTTTCGGGTACCGGGCATTTACGGACCAAACCGACTTCCGTTTGCCACAATCCAGTCCGGTAAACCGATCTTGCGCGCTGAATTGGCGCCTTTTTCCAATCGTATCCATGCTCTCGACCTTGCCGCCTTGGCTGTGGCTGCGGCGGAATCCGGTGAGGCAGGCGTCTACAACGTCAGTGACGGTAATCCCGGTACGATGACCGACTACTTTCTGGAGGTTGCCCGCGCGGCTGGTTTGCCCCAACCACCTCAGGTGGATTGGCAGCAGGCTGAGGCCGCATTGTCCCCGGCCATGCTCTCTTATCTCCATGAATCACGTCGTATAGACAGCAGCAAATTACGACGAGTATTTCCCGGTATTATTCAATTTAGCGATTGGCGAGCCGGTGTGGCACAGGCTGTTGCGGCCAGTGAAAAAACTATGCGCGGTTCTTGAGTCGTTCTGCGATCACTTGGAGCAGTTGGCGTGACAATTGATATTTGTTTGCCCGTGCCAAGGCCAGTCCTCCGCCTTGCCAATAAAGGTGCAAGGCGTTGTCATCCTGGCCAAAGGCCAGGCCATTTCCAACCTGGTTGGCGGCAATCAGATCAAGCTTTTTGTTGTCGAGTTTTGCGCGCGCGTGTTGTTCCACGTTTTCCGTTTCCGCCGCGAAGCCGATAGTAAAAGGTCGCGGTTTATGGGCGGCGACTGCCGCGAGGATATCGGGATTGGGTACCAGTTCAAGTTGAATTGTGGCAGAGGACTTTTTGATTTTCTGAGATTCGTTTTGTGCAGGTCGGTAATCGGCTACCGCGGCCGTGGATATAAATACATCACAATCGTCGATGCGTTGCATGACGTGATCAAACATTTGTTGCGCACTAATCACTTTAATAACTTCAACATCGTCCGGCGCGGCAAGCTGAACCGGACCCGAGATCAATGTGACCCGCGCCCCTGCTTCTTTGGCGGCTATGGCCAGGGCATATCCTTGTTTGCCGGAGCTGTGATTACTGATATAGCGCACGGGATCGATGGCTTCCTGAGTGGGTCCGGCGGTAATGAGTATTCGTAAATCTTGTAGTTCACCGCTTGTAAACTGCTGTTGGCAGAGTTCCAATAATTGCGGTGGCTCAAACATGCGTCCCGGACCGGATTCTCCACACGCCTGCTCCCCCTCAGCAGGGCCCCAGATATGTATACCTTTATTAACGAGTTGTTGCCGGTTGTCCTGGGTGGCCTGATTTAACCACATACGGTGGTTCATAGCCGGGGCCAAGGCTATGGGGGCGGTTGTGGCCAGACAGACCGCAGTGAGCAGGTCATCGGCTTGCCCCTGATTAAGGCGTGCCAGGGTGTGTGCTGTTGCCGGGGCAACCAGGATCAAATCGGCCCAGCGGGCCAATGAAATATGATCCATGGTCGATTCGCTGTGTGTATCCAGTAGGTGTTGGTGAACCGGGTGCCCGCTCAACGCCTGTAAGGTCAGGGGGGTCACAAATTCATGGGCGGCACGGCTCATTATGACCCGAACCTGCGCGCCCGCCTTCACTAGCAAACGTACCAGTTCAGCGCTTTTATAGGCGGCGATGCCGCCGGTAATGCCGAGTACGATATGTTTGTTTTGTAATGTGTTTTTCATCTTTCCCTAACCTGGAAGGGTGCTCAAAAGGCTATGTAAAACATTCCCTAACTATTTGAACATTTTATCAGTTAACGAGTGAGGTATTTGGACTGAATGGTGTAAATATACTTTTTCGTTTTACCAATGCCACCCCACGCACGTCAATTTTGACAGAGAACAATTGTTTCCCCTATGCTGCTTTCTCGACTATAGACAACAGGGAGGTTGGCATGGCGATAACCGATTGGCCGCTAAAGGAAAGGCCACGAGAAAAACTCCTGTCCCAGGGGGCGAATAGCCTGAGTGATGCGGAGCTTCTAGCGATATTTCTACGAACCGGTGTTTCCGGGAAAACAGCCGTGGATCTTGCCCGAGAGCTTCTTAGCCAGTTTGGCGGTTTGCGTCATCTTCTGGAGTCAGATATACAGGAATTTTGTTCCCAGAAGGGACTGGGCAAGGCGAAGTTCGCCCAGCTGCAGGCGGTATTGGAAATGGCCAGACGCCATCTGTTTGAAACCCTGCAAAAGGGTGATGCCCTGACCAGCCCGGAACACACCCGTCGGTACCTGACTTCCAGGCTCCGTCACTTGCGCCATGAGGTCTTTACCGGATTGTTTCTGGATAACCGCCATCGCGTGATACAGTTTGAAGAGTTGTCGAGAGGTACGATCGATGGCGCCAGTGTCTATCCACGTGAAGTGGTCAAACGTGCCCTCTATCACAATGCAGCGGCGATAATTTTTGCCCATAACCACCCCAGTGGTGTGGCCGAACCCAGCCAGGCGGATTGCCACCTGACCCGGCGCCTCAAGGAGGCTCTGGCATTGGTGGATATTCGCGTATTGGATCATGTTGTTATCGGCGACGGGGAATCGGTATCGTTTGCGGAACGTGGATTGATGTAAAAGTGAGTGTTTTTGACGGCAGTTTGTAGCAGTTGCCGGAAATCAGAGGTTTGTTATGGCTCAAAGTATGACAGCATTTGCCCGGCAGGAATCCCAGGGGGATTGGGGCGTATTGACCTGGGAATTGCGTACGGTGAATCACCGATACCTGGAAATGGCCTTGCGCCTGCCAGAAGAGTTGCGCGTACTGGAACCCAAAGTGCGCGAACTGGTAAACCGTTTTTTGAATCGTGGAAAATTGGATTGCCAATTACGTTGGCAAAAACCTCAGCACCAATCAGCGCAAATCCTCGTGGACGAGGAGCTGGTGAAGGCTTTGAGCCATGCCAGTCGCTTGGTGGATGCCCACATCTACAATCCGGCGCCTATCAATGCCTTGGATATCATGCGTTGGCCAGGTGTTTTGCAGACGGCCGAGACCGATCTGGATGCCCTCGGCAACCAGGCTTTACAGGTGTTGGAGTCAGCCCTGAAGGAGTTGACCGAAGCCCGCTCACGGGAAGGTAATACGCTTAAGCAGTTGATTCTGCAACGCTGTGCCAACATTGATGAAATAGTAAAACAGGTACAGTCTCTGCTGCCTCAGGCCCAGAGTCGCTATCGCGAGCGTCTGCTGCAACGTATACAGGAATTAAAAGAGGAACCGGACCAGAACAGACTGGAACAGGAGCTGGTGTTTCTTGCCCAGAAGATGGATGTTGCGGAGGAGGTGGATCGCCTTAGTGCCCATGTCGAAGAGGTTCGCCGGGTGCTGAACCAGTCACAACCCATCGGCCGGCGTCTCGATTTTCTCATGCAAGAATTACATCGCGAGGCTAATACCCTGGGATCCAAATCGGTGGATACCGAGACAACCCGTGCATCGGTAGATTTAAAGGTATTGATCGAACAATGTCGGGAACAGGTACAGAATATCGAATAGTAAGTTTGGCGTGGGAACGTTATGAGTTTAGGTACGTTATTTGTCATTGCCGCACCCTCCGGAGCGGGTAAAACCAGTTTGATCAAGGCGTTATTGGCAGAAATGGATGGGATAAGCGTGTCCGTTTCCCATACCACCCGCCGGCCTCGCCCCGGGGAAGAGGACGGCTTGCACTACCACTTCGTCACTGTGGATGCTTTCAGGGCGATGATCGGGCGACAGGAATTTGTCGAGCACGCCGAGGTATATGGCAATTTTTATGGCACGAGCAAAGGCAGTTTGCAGACTTTACTGGACCAGGGACGGGATGTAATTCTGGAAATCGACTGGCAGGGGGCACGCCAGGTCCGCGCTCAGTTTCCAGAGTGCATCAGCGTCTCTATTTTACCCCCTTCACGTCAGACCCTGGAGGAGCGCCTGTCCGCCCGTGGCCAGGACGACACTGAGGTCATTGCCCGGCGTATGACTCAGGCAATTGAGGAAATTTCTCACTATGAGGAATTTGACTATTTGATAATCAATGATAATTTCGAATCAGCGTTGCAGGAATTACAGGCGGTTATCCTGAGTCAGCGCTTGCGTCTGGAGGCACAACGCATACGTTGGAAAGATTTATTGGACCAATTACTGGCATAAAGTCTTGGTTTTCAGTACACTTTCCCACCCTTTTCATAGGCGATAGAGACTAGGAGCGAATTCATGGCACGTGTTACCGTAGAAGATTGTCTGGATCATGTAGAAAACCGTTTTCACCTGGTCTTGGTTGCCACCAAGCGGGCCCGCCAATTGGCCATGGGCAGTGCCGATCCCCTGGTAGCGTGGGAAAATGATAAACCCACCGTGGTTGCTCTGCGTGAGATAGCCGAAGAAAAGATCAGCCCGGCCCAGATCGACGAGATCTACGCCGAGGCACAGACCGCCGGTTAAGGTATTGTCTATTGTCCCTTACGCGTGTTACGTATCAGTGATCTTTGTGAAGCGCTAGAAGCCTATCAGGAACCCGAACAGGTGGCCGAGGTTTATCGGGCCTACCTGTTCGGAGCCGAGGCCCATGAGGGTCAGCGCCGCCGTTCCGGCGAACCTTATATCCACCATCCCCTGGAAGTTGCCAAAATCCTGGCCGATATGCGCCTGGATTATAAAAGCATCGTTGCCGCCATCCTGCACGATGTCATCGAAGACACCCCCTTCGTCAAAGACCAGATCGCCCAGGAGTTCGGTGAAGAGGTAGCCGAATTGGTGGACGGTGTGAGCAAACTGACTCAGGTGCAGTTTGAATCCCGCGCCGAGGCGCAGGCGGAAAACTTCCGCAAAATGATGTTGGCCATGGCCAAGGACATCCGTGTCATTCTTATTAAACTGGCCGATCGTCTGCACAATATGCGCACCATGTCTGCCATGCCACCGGATAAACGCCGGCGCATTGCACGCGAAACATTGGAGATTTTTGCGCCGATAGCCAATCGCCTGGGTATCAATTCTGTGCGTTTGGAACTGGAAGATCTCGGTTTCGCCAATCTCTATCCCTTGCGCTATCGTGTTTTATCCGAATCCATGAAAAAAGTTCGTGGCAATCGCAAAGAGATTGTCGGACAGATTCAAACGGCTATCTCCGGTCGTTTGCAGCAACACGATGTTGAAGCCAGCGCCTTGGGCAGGGAAAAACATCTTTACAGTATTTATAAGAAGATGGTGGAAAAACACCTCTCCTTTAGCGAAGTGTTTGACGTGTATGCCTTTCGAATTACTGTAGCGTCGGTGGATGATTGCTATCGTGTGTTGGGGGTTGTGCACAATCTCTATAAACCGGTACCCGGTAAATTTAAAGACTATATCGCGATTCCCAAGGCTAACGGATATCAATCACTGCATACCATTTTATTTGGACCTTACGGTGTACCCATCGAGGTACAAATTCGTACGGAGGATATGCATAAGGTGGCCGAGATCGGTATTGCCGCTCACTGGGCCTACAAAGCCGGTGATAGCTCCTCCGGCGCCGCCTCTCAGGCGCGCGAATGGTTGCGAAACCTGTTGGAGATGCAACAGAGCGCGGGCAATTCCCTGGAATTTTTGGAAAGTGTAAAGATCGATTTGTTTCCCGATGAGGTCTATGTTTTCACACCCAAGGGTAATATCTTGACGTTGCCGCGGGGTGCTACGGCTGTTGATTTTGCCTACGCCGTCCATACCGACGTCGGTAACGCCTGTGTTTCAGCCAAGATCGATCGCAGGATAACCCCCTTGCGTACGCAGCTTTTGAATGGTCAGACGGTAGAAATTATTACCGCCCCCGGGGCTCGCCCCAATCCCTTGTGGTTGGACTTCGTTATTACCGCCAAGGCGCGCTCAGCCATACGCCACTTTCTGAAAAACCTGCGCCATGATGAGGCGATCGTGTTGGGCAAGCGCCTACTGAATCGGGTTTTGGCAGGGATGAGTACCAATATCGAACAAATTGATCAAAAACGACTATTAGCCCTGTTGGATGAATTTCACCTGGATTCGCTGGATAGCCTGTTTGCGGAGATCGGTTTGGGCAGTCGTATGGCGACGCTGGTTGCACGCCATTTGGTCCCTGCGACGGAAGGAGCGGGTGTCGAGCCATCACCTCAGACGCTGACACCTCAACCCCAGGGTCCGCTCACGATCAAAGGTACGGAAGGCCTGGTAGTCACCTTTGCCCGTTGCTGTAAACCCATACCAGGTGACCCAATTTTGGGTTTTATTACCGCCGGTCGAGGTATCGTTATCCACAACGAGTCTTGTAAGAACGTCGCTGAATTCAGAGACAAGCCCGAAAAATGGGTGGATGTGCAGTGGGAAAAGGATGTCACCGGGGTGTTCCCGGTAGATATTCGTGTCGATGTGGCAAATCGACCCGGGGTGCTGGCAACCGTAGCAGCAGCTATTGCCGAAGCGGGTGCCAATATCGAAAATGTTTCAATTCTGGAGAGGGACGGACAATTCACCGCCATAACCTTCACCATCTCGGTGCACAATAGAAAACATTTGGCGAATATTATGCGTCGGGTAAAATCCGTGGAAAGCGTGGTGAAAATTAACCGAACTAGAAGTTAGTGAGTATTAACTTAAGGATCTAACCCATGAGTAAACGAGAAAGAATCATCGTCAATACGGACAAAGCACCGCAGGCTATCGGGACTTATTCTCAAGCCATTAAAGTGGGATCCACCGTATATCTTTCAGGACAAATTCCATTGGATCCTCAGACCATGACGCTGGTCGAAGGTGGCATGGAGAAACAGATAAGACGGGTGTTCGATAATTTGCAGGCTGTTTGTCAGGCAGCCGGGGGCGGGTTCGGAGATATCGCCAAATTGAATATCTTTTTGACGGATTTAAACCACTTTGCACTGGTTAACGAGATCATGGCTGAATATTTTCAGCTTCCCTACCCTGCCCGCGCGGCTATTGGCGTTGCGTCGTTGCCTAAAGGAGCGGCTGTGGAAATGGATGGCGTCATGGAGTTAGCCTAGTATAGTTAGTTAGTGAATACTTACGATATTAATAGACCTCAAACTGTACTATCAGCCAATGATTTACGTAATCTGAAAGGCGTCGGCCCGCGTCTTCAGGAACGATTGGCGCGCCTGGGTATTCACAGTGTTACTGATCTTCTGTTCCACCTGCCTTTTCGTTATCAGGACCGTACGCGCGTTGTGCCTTTCGGCGCCTTGCGTGCCGGCGATGAGGCCGTGGTTGAAGGTATTGTTCAGCTTAGCCAAATTCAATATGGCCGGCGCCGTATGTTGCTGGCCCGCCTCCATGACGGAACCGGTTCTCTCACCTTACGATTTTTTCATTTTAATGCTTCCCAACAAGCGCAATTAAAAGAAGGTTCGAGGTTACGCTGTTTTGGTGAAGTCCGGCGTGGAGCAGCCGGACTTGAAATGGTTCATCCCGAATATCGTCGTCTTGAGGGGGATGAGCCAGTGTCGGTTGAAGAACAACTAACACCGATTTATCCCACGACCGACGGGCTGCACCAGCTAACACTGCGGGCACTGACTGATCAAGCCCTGGCGTTGTTGCCCAAACTTCATATTCAGGAATATTTACCTGTCGAACGTTTAACCCAATGGCAGTTACCAACATTGTTGCAGGCGTTGACGATTGTGCACCGTCCCCCTGTGGATGTGGCTCAGGCAGATTTGGTTGATTTTGCTCTACCTGCCCATAAGCGGCTTATAATTGAGGAGTTGTTGGCGCACCAGTTAAGCCTGCGCCAGCTTCGGCTGGGAGTCGACCGACAAGCGGCACCGGTTTTTAGTGGTCATGGTGAGCTAATAAATCAATTTCAAAAGAATTTACCTTTCAGTTTGACCTCTGCCCAGCAACGGGTCATCGAGGAAATTCGCGATGACCTGTCTTTAGGTCATCCCATGCAGAGACTGGTACAAGGTGACGTCGGTTCGGGTAAAACGGTAGTGGCTGCCTTTGCGGCGTTGATGTCGATAGACTCGGGTTATCAAGTAGCTGTCATGGCACCGACAGAGTTATTGGCTGAACAGCATGCGCGCAATTTTCTTCAGTGGTTGTCTCCTCTAAATATTCCCGTTGTCACCCTTGTTGGCAGTCTCAAAGGTAAACAGCGTAGGCATGCAGAAGAACTTATAGAGAACAATATAGCCAAACTTATCGTTGGGACTCATGCCCTTTTTCAAGAATCGGTAGTATTTGCGCAACTGGGTTTGGTCGTCGTTGATGAGCAGCATCGATTTGGCGTACACCAACGTTTGGCTTTACGTGAGAAGGGACGACAGGAAGGTTTTGTGCCCCATCAGCTTATTTTGACTGCGACACCTATACCGAGAACTTTGGCCATGACGGCATATGCCGACCTGGATTGCTCTGTCATAGACGAGCTCCCGCCGGGGCGTAAACCAGTCGAGACCGTGGTCGTGGCGGAGGATCGTCGTGCGGAAGTGGTTCAGCGGGTAAAGTTGGCCTGCCAGTCGGGTCGCCAGGCATACTGGGTATGTACGCTGATCGATGAATCGGAAGTCCTTCAGTGTCAGGCGGCAGAAGAGACGGCTAGGCAGTTGATCAATGCTTTACCTGAACTGCGCGTTGGATTGATTCATGGTCGCCTGAAAACCCCGGAAAAAGAGCGTATTATGGGGCTGTTTAAAGCTGGAGAGTTGCAGCTGCTGGTAGCCACCACGGTAATCGAAGTGGGTGTTGATGTCGCCAACGCCAGTTTGATGATAATCGAAAATGCTGAAAGGTTGGGCTTAGCCCAACTACACCAATTACGGGGACGTGTTGGCCGCGGCGCTGAATCCAGTAGTTGTGTGTTGCTTTATAAGTCACCCTTGTCTCGCCTTGCCCGGGAGCGTTTAGCTGTCATGCGTGAGACAAATGACGGCTTTGCCATCTCGCAAAGGGATTTGGACATTCGAGGGCCTGGCGAGGTACTAGGTACACGTCAAACCGGTCTGGCAAATCTTAGAGTCGCCGATTTGCTGCGGGATAAACCCTTGTTACCGCTGGTTCAGGAATTGGCGTCAGAACTACTTTTGGGACCGCCTGAACCGATTCAGGCTTTAATCCGGCGTTGGATTGGACAAGGTGTGCGCTACGGTGAGGTATAAATGATCGGCATTAATATGAAGAACAATTTTTTTGACAAAGATTTACGCTTTGGAAGAATTGATTATGAATCTGACTGCTACTCTTTTTCTAGAGTTTTACTTGTTTCTCCCCTCCGATTGTTTTTAGTGGTGGTTGGCGGCCTGTCCCTGGGCCGCTTTTTTTTTATTCTTCCACGAACACTTTGTCATGGTCACCGATGTATTTAGTTTTTTGGCACTGATTCTATGAATAATCGTAATTGGATAGAACGGGATTTACGGGTACTTTGGCACCCCTGTACCCAAATGAAAGATCACGAATGGTTACCTTTAGTGCCAATTAGTCGAGGCGAGGGTGTTTGGCTTTATGATTTTGAAGGTAACCGTTACCTTGATGCGATCAGTTCCTGGTGGGTTAATCTTTTCGGTCATGGCAATCCGAAAATCAACATGGCTTTACGTGATCAGTTGGCTAAATTGGAACATGTCATCTTCGCCGGGTTTACCCACGAACCCATAATAGAGTTATCAGAACGCCTGACGTCATTGGCGCCTGAAGGGTTGACTCGTTGTTTTTATGCCGATAACGGTTCTGCCGCTGTCGAAGTCGCGTTAAAGATGAGTTTCCACTATTGGCAAAACCAGGGTAAAACGCGTAAAAACCGTTTTGTCACGCTAAGCAATTCCTATCATGGTGAAACCCTGGGTGCCTTATCAGTCGGAGACGTGGCCTTATACAAGAAAACCTACAAACCTTTGTTGATGGACTGCATTACAGTGCCAGCTCCCGACTGCTATTTACGAGATGAAGGTGAAAGCTGCACCGAGGTTGCGCAGCGCATGTTTCTACACATGAAAAAGGTCTTGGAGGAGCACGCCGATACGATTTGCGCGGTGATTGTTGAGCCGTTGGTACAGTGCGCTGGTGGAATGCGTATGTACGACCCGGTCTATTTACGCCTGTTACGTGACGCCTGTGATGTATATGGTATTCATCTGATTGCCGATGAGATTGCCGTGGGTTTTGGTCGTACGGGAACATTGTTTGCTTGTGAACAGGCCGATGTTTCACCGGATTTTCTTTGTCTGTCCAAAGGGCTAACCGGGGGCTATTTGCCTTTATCGGTGGTTATGACGCACGAGTCTGTCTACCAAGCCTTCTATGATGACTATGAAAATTTAAAAGCGTTTTTACATTCACATAGCTATACCGGAAATCCATTGGCTTGTCGCGCCGCGCTGGCGACGCTGGATATATTTGATGAAGAAAACGTGCTTGAAACAAATCGACAAAAAGCCGCATTGCTGGGTAGTTTGTTGGAACCGCTTCTGGATCACCCCCATGTGGCTGAAGTCAGACAGCGGGGCATGATAGCTGCGGTTGAAATGGTCAAGGATAAAAGGAAAAAGACACCTTATCCTTGGCAGGAGCGACGTGGACTGAAAGTTTATCAACACGCCTTAAGTCAGGAAATGTTGCTACGTCCCTTGGGTAATGTTGTTTACTTTATGCCGCCGTACGTCATAAACGAACAACAAATTACTGATATGGTGGGTGTGGCTGCAAGAGGAATTGAGTTGGCAACCGCCAAGTAGTGTTTACTGGGGGCGATATTTTCTTATAGCTCGCTCCAGTGCGTCAATGTCCGGGATTACGGCCTTTTCCTTGTTTACCAAAACATGGCTCAGCACGAACGGCAGTTGTTTATCGTCACTATCCTGTTCTTTGACGATATTGCTGCGATCGATAGAGACTAACCGAGGTACTGAACGTGCAGTGATTGCAATATACGGTAAATCCGATTTAAGTCCCAATGACCGCAATATCACCAGCTGTTCCGGCACATGATCGTCGTCACCAACTCCCATGGCAGCCTCTACTGAAACGATAGGAATTTGTTGATTGCGCCATTCAAATTGACCAACAAACCATTTAGGTGCGGTTGCGGTGCTCTCTGTATCGATATGAGGATCACGATATCTGACAATTTCCGCAACGGCGCTATTCGGTAGAACGACATTTCCACCTTGCAGGGGAATAAGCTGACCGGGAATTTCGTTGACTTCAGTGGCCATAATATACCTTTCTAATGTACCTCTGCCGGTTGTTGTTTGCTAACCAGTGCGGTGATGTTATCCAGCAAGACATTGTCCTGATAAGGTTTACCCATATATTCATTTACACCCAAACCGAGAGCGTGTTCGCGATGTTTCTCACCGGTACGTGAGGTGATCATGATAATGGGTATTTCTTTGTAGCGCTCATCACCTCGAACGAAAGAGGTGAATGTATATCCGTCCATGCGGGGCATTTCAACATCCAACAAGAAAATATCCGGAATGACATCTTCCAGCTGTTGTTTTGCGTCCAGCCCATCGCGCGCTGTAACTACGTTCATATTGTGTTTTTCCAGCAATCGCTGCGACACTCGACGTACAGTAACAGAGTCGTCCACAACCATGACGGTGATTTTGCGTTTTTTAGTATTGTCTTCTCCGCTGGTCTGCGCTGTTTTAACAGTCTGAGTTTGCGCAGCGCGGCGTGTCATGCCGGTAAAGGCGAGATAGCTGGGATCGAGGATAAGCGCTACCCGCCCGTCTCCTAAAATGGTGGCACCGGACAGACCCTTGATTTGCCCCAATTGACGTCCCAGGGGTTTGCTGACGATCTCTTGCCTGCCTCTGATTTCGTCAACCTGAAATGCTACTCTCTTATCTGCCAGGTTGAGCATAAGCAAGGGTATATGGGATCCACTCTGTTTGCTTTCCAGCTCCAGAGTATTAGCCATATTGATCAGACTATATTGGTTGTCGTTATACGTATATGCCGGCGTATCCTGCAGATACAATTCCGTTAACTTAGACCTTTCAGTACGGGTGATACCCTCAAGATCTGTTACGGGTAACGCAAATACCTCTTCGCCCACCTCTACAAGCAACGCATTACTGATGGCAATAGTCAACGGCAGCCGTAATGTGAATTCGGTACCCTTGCCTTTCTTCGAATCAATTGACAGGGTGCCGCCCAGTTCTTTGATTTGACTATTTACGACGTCCATACCGACACCGCGTCCGGATATCTGGGTCAACTCTTCAGCGGTGGTAAAACCTGCTTCGAGAATGTATTGATAGAGTTGCTGATCATCCAATTTAATATCGGGGTGGAGTAAACCCAATTTAATGGCTTTGTCACGGATACGTGAGGCGTTGATACCAGCACCATCATCGCTGACTTTAATGATTGTGTACGCACCTTCGCGTTCGACCGTGATCGTGATATGGCCTGCCAGGGTTTTACGCTTTTTCTGGCGTTCTTCACGGGTCTCGATACCATGATCAAGAGCATTTCGTATCATGTGTTCAAGCGGCGATATAATCTTGTTCAAGACCGAGCGATCCATGCGATTGTGTTCGCCAATGAACTTTAATTCTGCCTTTTTACCGAGCTCTTTACTGGTTCTGTCTAAAATTCGTACCAGGCGCGGTTTAAGCTGCGAAAACGGTACCAGTCGCAAATGCATCAGATTTTCCTGGAAATCCGCGTTTGATCGCTGCTGGTGATCGAGCAACAACTCGGTTTCATTGGAAAAGCGCGCCATTGAACGATGTAGCTGCGTCAGGTCATTCACGCTCTCGCTGATACTCTTGCCCAACTGCTGAATCTGAGAAAAATTATCAAATTCCAGGGGGTCGAACATGGAATCGCTGCTGACACCTGCCTCGTTATTCAAAAAGAATTGGGGACTGTTGATGTTGATTTCCAAACGCCCTAACTGATCGTTCATTCGGTAGGTCAGGTCAGTTAAGTCAGTCAGAAACTGTTTGAAGTCCCCAAACTGCTGATTGATTCGGCTGGTGAAAACGTTGAATTCAGAGGAATGATCCACTAGGTTATCCAAGGAATCCGCGTTAATACGTACTGATTCAGCTGCAGAGGAATCCTTCCCGCCGCCGGTTTCGGCAGCAGACTTGGTTTCTACCGTAGCGACCTCGGACGATTGTGCTTGCGCTATTGTAATATTAAAGGTTTCGTCATCGATAACAGCCGTTACAGCGTTGTCGACCGAGATGGCTTCATCGGTATTTTCAGCGTCATTGCCTGCAGAAACTTCTGTACCACTTATCAGTGCGTTGATGGCTCTAAGTAACGAGGGGGCTTCATCAAAACGAAAGATATTCACTTTAATCTGATTAATGGCATCACGCAGGCTGGCAAGCGTGCTTGACAACAATTTATGTACTGCGGCCTTGTCTCGGATTTCCCCTTCATCATAGGCATCAACCAGGCTTTCCAGGCCATGGCAAACATTGCCAACCTGAACGGCGTTGGCCATGCGCGCACTGCCTTTCAGATTGTGCAGTGAGCGATGTAATTCCTGATTGTATGGCCGATCATGTTGCTCGCTAGACCACTTTTCTGTGACATCTTCCAGTAGCTCCAGCAGTTCTTCAGCCTCGACTATGAAAATATTGACCAATTCCTGATCAACCGGTTCAGTAATAGCCTCCCTAATTACGACGGGTTCCTCGCTAGGTGTCGACTCGATAGTAATCATTTCAGGGCTACTGGTCTCTCCCCTGCCGAGAGTTTCGATCCGTTCGAGTAGATCATCTTTGGTCGCAATCAAGGGTGGTGGTTCAATGTGTTGACGTATGGTCGGCCCAATTGCGTTAAGCGTGTCCGCCAATACCGAAAGATCGGCCTCGTCGAGACGCTTCCCGTTGTTTTGAATCTCCTGTAACCTGGCTTCCAGAGCACCGGTGATAGTAGAAATAGACATATATCCGGCAATGGCTGCTGTACCCTTCAAGGTATGCAGTGACCTAATGGCGGTTTGCGTGATATCGGCGGGTGCTAGACTATTTCGCAAATAGTTATCAAGCTCCGAAAGGTGTTGGTTGGCCTCGCTGAAAAACAGTTCTACTAAAAGCGGGTCGTCCTCATTGTCGCTACTGTCGTCATGAATTTCCGACACATTTGGATATTCTGATGCAGACTCTTCTACGCCCTTTACTTCCTGCGCAATTTGCGAGTCAGCGCTAGCAGCGTCAGATTGGCCCTCGTCTTGATTCTCGGTGGGCTTGTCCATACTCTTCAGCAGGTTCAATCCCAAACTATATAGTTCAGTTGTATCTGCGCTGGCTTCTTCGCCACTGACCAGCGCTTCAACCATTTCGGGTAACTGCTTGTTAAGTTCAAAAAGGTAATCCAGTATCTGACGCGAAACAACGGACTGTTGTTCACTCAATTTTCGCGTGATCTGTTCCCCGATTCTATTGATGTGAGACAAAGGCATGGCGCCAACCATGGCGCTACTGCCCTTCAGCATATGATATGCGCGCAACAATGAGGATAGTGCTGTCTTGTCACCTGGGTTGACCGCCAATTGGCCGCTATTGATATTGATTACGCCAATAACATCTTTTGCCTCGTCCATAAAGATATCAATGGCCTCGAGGTCGAGTTGCTCAAGCTCAGGATTCTTCCAGTCAAGATCTTTGTCTGAGTTTTGGCCAATAATTTGTTGTGTAACGCTGGTTGGCGACGATGTCGTTTGGGCCGCAGGTAAAGGAGTAACCACAGTTTCATATTTGCTGTCGGTTATCGCCAAATTCTTAATGGCGACATCAAGAACGGAATTGTGAGCTGTATTGTCCTCGGCATTATAACTTTCGATATAAAAGTCCAGACAGGCTATAGCCATAGCCAGCTGTTCCCAGACTCTTTGCGGTGCATCCGCTCTACCCTTTGCATCAACGTGATTGGCGACGAATTTTCCGCAGGCACTGGCGATTGAGGCTGCTTTTGTCATAGCCAATAATGTAAAGGCACCCTTGATATGGTCAAGCGGCTCACTCAAGGCGTCGCTGGCAACAGCTTCTTCTCCCTTGATAATGGTATTTATCAGGTCCTTGATGGTTGTCAAATCCTGCATAACTTGTTCGAGGGTGATGCGAATGATGTGGACACGTTCACTCTCGGGAAGATAATCCAATTTACCGTCGCCGGCATCGTCTGACCCGGCAAAAATAGTATCTACTGAGCCGTTTTCCAGTAAGCTCTTTAATTTAAGAACGGATGCGGCCAACTGCATGAAGATATCTTCCGGCGGGCAATTGCCGACATCCGTGGCCGCCTTGACTGCTTCGGCGCAATCCATGATTTCCTGGCGTAAGTCGTTGCGGCCAGTCATGTCCAGGGTGTCAGATATAGCCTCGAGCTGTTCGATGATCGCAACCAATGGCGCCAACTGCAGAGTTGGCTCTTTAAGATAGGCGTCGACACCGGTTTGGATATCCGCCAGCTCAAGGAGCAATGCACTGCGAATCGAATTGGCCACCGATGGGGTGATGCCTTTCATATTCGCCTCGGCAGAACTGACATCCTCGCTACTGGGGAAATAATCCTGAAGCTGATAAACGCGATTCAGTTCGTTAACCAGCTTTGAGTGAGAGTTTGAGCTGGCAACATAATAAAGTAAATTTCTAGCCAGGGCACTTTGGACGGATGTTAAAGCGGCATCGTCATCAACAAGGGGTAATTTTTTTATTTCGCGGTCTACCTGACCCAACAGTAGTTTTAATGTGACGCTAAAGGGAAGGCTTTGATCCAACAAAGATTCGGTTACACCAATGGCAGGCCACCAGATTTTTCGCAGGATATTGTGTGGAGCGATCTCTATCAAACGTGCGATTACCAGGCGCATGGCCTTCAATGCAGGTTCCACGTTCTCTTTCTGATAACATGCCAAAAGAGCCCCCTGGTAGATGGGGCGTAAACGTATGATCTCGTCCGCCATAACTTCCCGGGGAAACGTCGAATCCGGTAACGCGCCATGAGGCTGATAATCCAGCTCGAGATCGGGCAGAAACAGTGCCCCTTCTGTCAGTAATCGCTGATTGCGCACAGTGCGAATATCATTCAGTACAGGTAACAGCACCATCGGGATGTCCGGCTCGCCATCGAGCAGACGATTCAGGTAGGAATCCAGTTGGATCAGTGCCTCTGCCAATACATCAAGTGCTTCACCGCGGCGGAGAATGGTATTGTCGCGTAACTCCTTATTGAGAGTTTCCGCTTCCATAGACAGGAAAACCGCACCATCCAGTTCTAGCATCTGTAGTGTATTGTTTGCCTGATGTATCGCATCAAGGGACGCCTGCAATTCCAGAGGATTATTCGTGTCGGTGAATGCCTCTATAGCCGATTTGGCCGCGCTCAATGACTCATTGAGCGCACCTTTGACTGATTTTAATATGGCAATATTGGGGTGCTTATTCATTCGCTGTAACCTGGTTACTAATTAAATGACTCCACGGTCTCTTCACTGGTCTGCGGCAGTATGAAGCCGGATACCGATTTACGCAGGTCGTTGGCAAGAAATGCAAGATTACCCACGGTTTCGGCAGCCTGATTGGACTCCTGCGAGGCCTTAACGGTAACTTCCTGAATATTATGCATGGACTGCGCAACAATGTGTGCGCGTTGTGCCTGTTCACGGGCGACATCTGACATGCTCTTGATAAGCTCTGCCAGCTTGCCGGAAACCATTTCGATATCTTCCAGTGAGCGGCCGGCTTGCTGGGCGATCTTGGTACCTTGGACTACCCCGGAGGTGCTTTTCTCCATGGAGCTGATAGCCTCTGAGGCGCTTTGCTGAATGTTCTTCACCAGAATTTCGATTCGACGGGTTGAATCACCGGCGCGCTCAGCCAGACGCTGAACTTCGTCCGCAACCAGGGTGAAACCTTTACCGGATTCTCCAGCGGAGCTGGCCTGAATGGCGGCGTTCAACGCCAGGATATTGGTCTGGTCAGCGATATCGTTGATCAACTCAACGATGTCACCGATTTCCTGGGAGTTCTCACCCAGACGCTTCAGCAGTTTCGAAGTCTCAAGAATGGTTTCGCGAATGACATTCATACCCTTGATGGTATCGCGTACCGATTCCGCACCTTTATGTGCAATCTGTACCGAGTGTTCCGCTACCTCGGCAGACTCGATGGCGTTGTTGGACACCTGCTCGATGGAGTCAGACATCTCAGTTACCGTCGCGCTGGCACCCAAAATCTGCTGGGCATTGGCCTCTGACAACTCGGCCAGCTGTTGTACAACGTCGCGAGAGCGTTCAGCGGCGTCGGACACATGCAGTGACGCGTTGTTGATGGTCATTACCAGGTTACGCAGCTCGGTAATGGAGTAGTTGATCGCGTCGGCGATTGCGCCGGTTATGTCCTCAGTTACGGTTGCTTTCACCGTCAGGTCACCATCCGCGAGGTCACCGATCTGATCGAGCAGATGCAAAATGGCGTCCTGATTGCGGCGGTTGTTGGCCTCGGTATCAGCCAAGCGTAATTTGGAGTCGTGTACCAGTTTTGATGAGAGCCACAATACAAGCAACAATACTGCGGCCTGAAAGATGTAGACGGCTGTCGGTCCGATAAAACGACTATTGCTCAGGCGCGTATAGGCGTTCATCAAATCGGTGGTGTTGGCCAGCAGGGTTTCACTGGTAAGGAACATGGTGCTGGCGGCGTTCTGTGCGGCGAACAGCTGCGGCAGCTGTTGCAGGATTCGTCCGGTCAGTTCGTCAACGGTGACGAACAACTGGCTGATCTCATCCAGCAGGGCGCGTGCCTTCGGGTCAGTAACTTTGCTGACTTTGAAGCGGGTGCTGCCCTTGATCATGGTTTTAAGAACGTTGGCAAACATCGCCGTATCACGGCTGAAGTTGTCCGCTGCCGGCAGTGCGTCACGACCACCGACCAATACGCGGTTGAGGTTGTATGAAATACGCTGTGACAACATCAGCTGACGGCTGGCGATGTAGATCTGTTGCGGCGTGGCATTGGAGGTCACCATGATATTGACCACCTCATCAGACTTTTCAAGAACCTTGGGCATAACCTCGTTGATGGAGCGCACGAACTCACTGATCATGCGAATGGTGCCTTCGGCGTTCAGAATGATATCGGCATTATTTCGGAAATCATTCCAACGTCGGGTCAGACTGTCCAGTTCCTGGTTAACGTCTGTGGATGATGGTGGCAGACCGCTCTCCGCATTACCGTTGATCAGCAGGTCTATATTCTTCTCGAAAAGATCGCGCGAGTCTTTCAACAGGGTAAATGCCTCCACCTTTGCGATAGAGGCCTCTGTTGCGGTACTGACCATCTTCTGCGACAGAACGCGCTGTTCACCCGCCAGGTTGATGTACTCCTTATCGTAGCCGGTCTGTATGTTTACATAGGCAAACAGGAAGGCCAGGACGATAATAAAGCCGGATAGAAGTACGATAATGACGGACAGCTCTTTGTCGGCGCCAAATTGCTTGAAGAATCTTTCGAGCGTAGCTTTCATATTGCGTTACACCTATTGTTGCTATTCCAATGCCTCAGGCGGCAACTTGATAAAAACGCGGGTTTTGCATCAATGTGCGCAGACTGATGATTCCCCAATGTCTGTTATTGCGCAAAAAAGCCCCCCTCAGATAGGGGGCAATTGCTTTGTCGGTGACGGGCATTTCCATTTTCAAGTCTTCATCGCGATAGTGCGCAAGACCGGACACACCGTTGACCAGGAAACCCACCAGCATGTCCTGATAGCCGACGACAAATATGCGTGAATGGCCAAGAACCGGCGTGGGATCCATGCCGATAAAGGCTTGCGTATCGACAACCGGTACCAGGCGGCCGCGCAAACTGGTTACGCCGACAATCCACTTCGCCGCTCCAGGTACGCGCGATAACTGTGGCAACCCTATAATTTCAGCGATCTCTGCCAGTGGCGCAACCATGTTCATATCGTTGAGACGAAAGCCGATTCCTGCCTGGGTTTGTTGAATGGCGTATTCATCGCCGCTAAACAGTTCGGCACTTTTTCGCGCGCGCTGATCGATGTCCTGTAACTGGGCAAACGGATCTTTAAGCTTGCGTTTCGGCATGTTTACAATCCTTTTTGCAACAAGGCGTTGGTCACTTTGTTGATCAGGGTGCTCTCAGTAAAGGGTTTTACCACATAGTCCGTAGCACCCTGACGCAGCCCCCAGACG
>DKAX01000181.1:2731-3059 GCA_002450975.1 Proteobacteria bacterium UBA6915 | reverse complement strand
GCGTTTGAGCAGACGATTTTCTTCGAGCAGGGCACGATGCCCGAGGGTTTTGCCAATCAGTACCTGCAATTCATCCATGTCAAACGGCTTCTTGATGAAGTCGTTGGCGCCAAGACGCAGTGCCTCGATGGCATCATCGATATTGGCGTAACCGGTGATAATGATAAAAGGCACGCTGTCATTAATCGCCCGCACGGCCTGCAATAGTTCAGTACCACTCATGCCTGGCATGCGCAGATCACTGACTATCAAGTCAGCACTATGTTGTTTGAATTCTGTCAAGGCAAGAGAAGAGTCCTGGAATACCTTGCAGGTGAAGGCGGCACTT
>DKAX01000181.1:0-2665 GCA_002450975.1 Proteobacteria bacterium UBA6915 | reverse complement strand
CCTTCCGGTTTGGTTGTGAAAAAGGGATCGAAGATATTGTCCAGGGTATCCTCGCTGATGCCCGTACCTTCATCAGAAACAGTAAGTATAATCTGTTCATTCTCGCGATGAGCATTCAGGCGGACCTTGCTATCACTCGGGCTGGCCTGAATGGCATTTAATAGCAGATTAACCAGTGCCTGTTGTAACTGACCACGATCACCTTCCAGTTCGCCGTCATAACTGCTATGCAGTTCAAGTTGAACCTGCTGGGTTTTGGCTGCCTGGCGTACGAGGTTCAGAGTGTTTTCCAGCCAGGGTTGTACTTTAAATCGACTGTACTGCGGGGGGACTTGACGGGCAAAGTTGAGGATGCCCTTCACGATCTCCGAGGCACGCAGGGTCTCTTCGCGCAGGGATTGCAAGTCAGCCAGTAATTGTTGTTGGCTGGCGCTATCGAGCTTTTCGCTGTGTTGTTCCAGGTTACGACTCAGTAACTTGGTATAGGAAAGGATATTGTTGAGTGGATTGTTGATTTCGTGGCCGATACCGGCGGCCATCTGGCCGATACTCGCCAGCTTGTTACTTTGTAGCACCATATGTTGGGCGCGATCCCGTTCTGTTTCGGCCATTTGCAGGGTGTCGGTCAGGTAGTTAAAAGCAGTGGCCAGGGCGCGAACTTCATCCGTTGGTTGCCGGGTGGTGACGTGGTTTTGTCGATCACCGTCAGCAAAGGCCTTGATGTGGCTGGCAAGCTGGCAGAGTGGGCGTGCGATACGTCGTGCACCGAGGTCTGTCAGTAATAGCGAAATAAACAGCGCGGCGGTGGCAACTAGCCAGATGCCCATACGAATGCGGGTAAAGGGTGCAGAGATCTGATCGCTGTAAATTCGCGATGCCACCAGCCAGATGGTGAATTGGTTCGGATAGGGAAACAGTTCGGTGTAATAGATTTGCTGGCCGTCCGATGTGTTAAAGATGCCTTCCTGATTGTCGCTTGCATATTCAAGGAAGGCAGTGGCATAGGGCGCTTGCAGGAGTTTGGGATCGATTTCGAGTCGACTGAAGCGCAGGTCTTCTATCTCGTCGTACATGCGCATGCCATGTTGGGCCGGGTTATCGGGATTGAGTTCGGCAATCAACAGTTGGCCTGAATACAGGCGCGTGGCATGGTCGAGCAAGCGATCGAATTCTTCACCGGCAGTGGTGAATGCCACAGCACCAACAAACTCTTCATCGACATAGAGAGGTACCAGGGCATCTTGTACCAGGAAAGTCTGGGTGGGATCGGCCTGGCGATGATTATGCGGAAGAGTGAGGTTACTGGCCTCGTCCTCCGGGAGCTGTTTCACTAGTTTAATGAAAGCCGGGTCATTGAGTTCTTCTTCCGCATAACGCAGACCTGACAGGCTCTCATAGATGGCCGGGCTAATTCGGCTGTGACTGACTTTGACGACAGTATTCCCCTGGGCATCCAGAAGGCGCAAAACAAACCGGCCCGGCAAGATGGTCTGGAAACCTTCAAAGTAGTGATTCACCTGGCGGCGTAGTTTAGCGGTATCGCCAGGCAGTTCGCTGCGGCTGATGTCATGGAGCACAGGGAGAAAGGTCTGCACCGCCGGTGCCTGCGATATGCCCAGGGTGAGATTTCGGTTTGCTGTCAGCTCACGCTTAATGTTGCTGGCAATATTATTCAGGCTGGTGCTGACTTCGCGGGTCACTTCGCGTTGATAGGTATGCTCACTATAATAAGTGGCGCCCAGGGTTAAGGCCGTCAACGGTAGCACGATTGCAACGAACAGCCAGATAAAGATGTTGGTACGTATGCGCACTGAATCCGGGTTGCTTGCTTTAATACAGTTGTTTTACGAAGAATATCGGTTATGACATGTTTACGGGTTTATTGCCATTCTTCCACCGCTTTTCGCGCGGCGGGATTCAGCGGCCGTGTAATTAATCCGCTCTGGGTCATGTTCACCTGGTAGCGCGCACCGTGCACCATCGGCATGTAGGTGGCACTGCCATAGACCGCATCCACCCATGGTAGCCAGCGTGGATAACGTCGTGCCAACGACCAGATATCGATTCCCTCGCCCTGGTATAAAACATGTGCACTGCGTGGCGCGGTGCCTTCTTGCTGGACATTGTGGTAACGACCACTGAGGCGTTCGAGTTGAAAACCGCTGTCGAGGCCGAGCACGGTGGCGAAACCTTTCCATTTCAGCGCGCGGGCATCCAGTTGCCACTCGTCACCGTAGAGTTCGTAGATTTCCGCTACCGCTTCAGACCGGGCCACTATGGCACGGAAATGTTGTGGCCCGAGTTGCTCAAATCGCAGGGTTGCGACCGGACTTTCGTGGCTGAGGCGTTGATAGGTGTGCAGGTTGGTTGCCACTGATGCCACCAGTAATGCCAGGCTGATCAGCAGCGCGCCAGTGATTCCCTGAATGCCGCCAGAAAGCATTTTCCAATGCCAGATACGGCGAATACCCAGGATGAACAGGGTCAGGCCCAGCAGACCAAGAATAATAAAGGCGAGATCAAGTCCCATAGTGATTCATCAGTAATGCTATGCTGTATTCCAGTTTAAACCGTGCCACTATTTAGTGTAATCCACAACCGAGTGGCAGGTGCGTATAATCCGGTGTGATTGAATGAATAAGAGAGAGAGTAATGCGACTCTGTA
>DKAX01000023.1 GCA_002450975.1 Proteobacteria bacterium UBA6915 | reverse complement strand
GGCAAACCCGTCCAATTGCAGATCCGCCTCAAGGCGATAATTGGCCTTGTTCGTAGTGTCGTGCTGAAAGCCGGCCTTGGCCAATGCGCCTTGTAGAATGGGTTCAATACCACCAATGGGATCGTTGAGTAACCGCAGTTCAATATGTACGCGTTGTAACAGGCTATCACGGTCAGCGCGTAAACTAGCCAGATTATAGACAGGTGGCACGCCTATACCGGTCGGGTCGATGATTTTTAACATGCGTTGATTTTCATAACGATTTGTCTGGATTGCGACCGCCTGACTTGCATGGCCGATCTGGCTAAACAGGTTGTCTTGTTGCCGGGCAAAAGTGATTTCGTGTTCGGTTGCCGTATCCTGGTGTTGAATCGCCTGCCGCAGATCGTTGGAAGCCGGACTACGTTCCAGCACTGCTAGCGCATGGAACTGTTTATTAGCGGGATCCTGCCACAGTTCGGCAATGCGAATCCCCTCAACGATTTGATCGGTTTGGGTGGTGATATAGCGGCTGGCACTGGTTGTGGTTTTGCCTGTTTCCTGACCTGCCAGGGTTTGGGTTTCAAATTTCACCACATCTTCACTTTCTTCAATCACGCGAAGCTGAAAGATCTTGCCGAGATCGGAGCGGGCCCGGTCCTGGGCAAGGGCCCGATTGTCACTCTGACCACGGCCCAACAGATAGGCATTTGCCGGATATTTTTCACTGCTAGCGGTCATCCAGTCCGGTTGTTTTGAACCCGAGCTGGTACAGGCAGTGAGCAGTGACATGAGCAGGAACGGAAACAAGCTGCGATATAGCGACATGGTTATTTTCTCATCATGTAGCGAGGGACGTAATGGTAAGAAATATAGCGTCTTTCGCCCGGGTTTACTTTGAGATCAGTTAGGTTTGTGGTGTGCTGGATTTGCCCCAGGGTATCCAACAATTCAATCGAGAGAGTATAGCTGCCGGATGGCAATGGCAGTCGAGCCATCTGAATACTTGACGGCAGCGTCAACCAGCTACGGGTATCAGCCTCTTCAGTTATCACACCCATAATGTTAACCAGCAGGCCAGCGACATCATTCTGTTTACCGGCCTCCCTCGCCATATTGTATTTTAGCACGGCCCGTGCCACGGCCCGGGCTGTGATGGCGGGCATATAGGTTTCAAGTGTTTGCTGGGCAATATTATCAATCGCTTCGACCTGTTGGGTTTTAGCCTCAAGGCCATTGGCTACAAGACGCGCGGCCGCGATTAATTCCGGTCGACCCTGGTAATAGGGTAGGGAGACTCGAATCAGACGGCCAGAAGCAGGATCAATGGCGGCAACGCTGTGCTCGCGTTTAATCGGTGCCAGACCATTATGGAACAGCAGTACGATTTCGCCCCGTTCCATTGCGGGATTATGGTCCTCGGCTAGCGTGACACCAAATAGAACCTGCAATTGCTGAAACTCATTGGTCAAGCCAACTTTTCGCGCCATGCGCAACAAATCCCGTTTCAGGTATTCCGGCACGCTCAGCGCATAGAGTTCTGCATGAGCCTGGTAGGCTTCATAGGCCTTGCGATAGGCGATCATCGCATCGCTGTATTCACCCAGATCCTCATAAATCATGCCACTGAGATAACGGGCAAATGGATCAACGCTTAAGGCGCTTTGGGGGGAATCCTGCATGAGTTGCCGAAGTCGGACTTCAACTTGCAAGGCCTCAACCCGGGCAGCATCCAGTTCACCCAGCTCCAGGTAATTGAGCGCGGCATAGACATGCAACATGACCTGTTCCAACGGCGTACCGATATAGGTTCGGGTGGTGTCGTTGAAGATAAATGCGGCTGATTCTTCCGTTACGCTGACCGCTGCGTAGGTCTGAATGATCTGTTTGGCTTGTTCAAAGGTCTGGTTACTGGCGGCATACTCATGTTGCATCCGCTGTAACATGGCTTTATTCAGAAAATAGAGCAACAGGTCACCACGGGGANNTTGCATGGCGCTTGCGGGATCCTGAGCCGCCAGGTTTTGTTCAATGGGTGCAAAGCCAGTGCTGTAGGTGGCACAAGCACCCAGTTGCAGTAACAGCCAGCCGCCACATAACCAGAGCGGCAGAGCGGCCAAGCTGAATTGAGCCTTGCGCCTCATCACGATTCCGGCGGAGAAAGGCGGCGGATTAGAAACGGAGTTTGCTGTTTTTTACCAGTTTCTTGATCTTCTTCTGACCGACCCAGACGATACGATTATCTCGCAGGCTAATCAGGTTAAGATCCACCTGGTAATATCGCAACTGGGTGTTGCTTTCCATATCGATAATGGTGTTGATGGTGCCTTTCAGCATGAAATCCGCGCCCAGTTCCTGCCCCATGGGTTTGCGTGTGTCCTCGCGGGCATGCAGGTCCTGATCCTTGCGTTCATCACGAATTTCTCCCCGCTCCTGACTGGAAGCGACGAAGGTCACCTTTCCGGAATTAATCATTGCCCGTTCAATATCATTCACAAAGGTATTGACGTTAATGTGTTCGTGACTCAGGTTGCGGACTGTGCCAACAATAACGGTGGGTTGTTTGTTATAACGG
>DKAX01000028.1 GCA_002450975.1 Proteobacteria bacterium UBA6915 | reverse complement strand
AACAACAACCAACCTACAGTAAGGAAAGTATTATGTCTTTTACACATCTGGAATTGACCGGCATCTCCATCGACTTCCCCACACCCCAGGGGCCGTTCACCGCGCTGGAAAACGTCAATCTGAAAATTGAAAAGGGCGAATTCGTCTCCCTCATCGGCCACTCAGGTTGTGGCAAGTCCACTGTGCTCAATATAGTCGCCGGCCTCTACCAGGCCAGCCGGGGCGGTGTGGTCCTCAACGGCAAGGAGGTCAATGAGCCTGGGCCGGAGCGCGCCGTGGTGTTTCAAAACCACTCGCTGCTGCCTTGGCTGAGTGCCTACCAGAACGTCGAACTGGCGGTGAAACACGTATTCAAGNNCGCCCGCGCCCTGGCCATGGAACCGACCGTGTTGCTGATGGACGAACCCTTCGGCGCCCTCGATGCCCTGACCCGCGCGCATTTACAGGATTCCTTGATGGAGATCCACAGCGACCTGGGCAATACCGTCATCATGATCACCCACGACGTCGATGAGGCGGTGCTACTCTCCGACCGCATCGTCATGATGACCAACGGCCCGGCCGCCACTGTAGGCGAGATATTGAAGATCGACCTGCCGCGCCCGCGCAACCGCGTCCAGCTGGCGGACAATCCGCGCTACAACAATTTGCGTCACGAGGTACTAACCTTCCTGTATGAAAAGATGAATACGGAAAAAAAAACACCCGTAGCCACGGAGACAGTTGAAAAAGTAGGTAGTGAAAAACCAAAAGCCGTGCGTGCGGCATAATCGGCAGGTTGAATAAAAAAGGCCGGACATTGCGTCCGGCCCCAAGCAAATACCATTTTAATTATTTTCAGAACTGAAATCGTATTTCTTCTTCATGTTCTCTTTGATCAGGTTGCCGATAGACTCGGTAATCCCGGCACACTGTGTACCCTCATTCAGGGTAATGTGGTTGTAGGCATCGATCAGCGACAGCGCCGCCACACAGGAAGTCAGGTCGATCATGGTACCGGCACTGAGGGGATTTTCCAGCCAATCGGTGACACGGTAGTTCAGGACGATATCCGCACCGCTGTCCGTATCGACGATAATGCCGTTAGTCGGCGCAAAGCGAATGTCCTCCGACACCTTCACGGTCAGGGTAAAGGTACCGGCATTGGCACCACCGTTATAGTCATGGGTACCCTTGATCACCAAGGCATTGCCGTGCAGCTCGTCACTGGCAGTAACCACGCCATCACCCTCATTGGCCTCGTCCAGACGAATATCCACGCGCTTGTAATTACCCACAGGCGCGTTAAATGTCAGCTCCGAAGGTATAGCGGTGCCATCGACCAGGTTCATCACATAGGGCCCCGTGATGGTATAGGTGTCCTCTGAAGCGAGATCCGAGTCTGAGGTATCAAAGCGCACGTCACGTACATGCATACGAGCTTCGGTAATAGTGAAGGTGGTGGCGCCATCACTGAAGGTGATAGGCGTAGCCGTCGCACCAGCCAGACTGCTGGCAGCAGTAACGGCCTTGTTTTGCACCATCATGGCCAAACTGGAGGTTGCGCCAACGTCCTCAGATTCAGCCTCTTCGAAGCAACCCGTCAGCGATGCGGAGGCCAATCCCAGCACGATATAGGCACCATATATATAGTTAGGTGTTTTCATGAATTTCTCCCGGTTAATGTCTACTCTCTCCCTGTAACGGCCCGGGTACAACCGACCTGAAATATTTGGGACATTTTTCCCAACTACTTCACAAAACCGCCTCCTGCTGCGTCTAGGTAACTGGTGTTTAGGTTTAACAGCCACATATCTCTTTGTTTATACTGTCTTTTTACTGACACAGAACCAGAAACATCAGCAACATAGGGCAACTGATATCCGGTAGGCAGCAACAGAACTATCGGTCAACGTACCCCAAATACGCTGATCGATTTTGGAGTGCCTAATTCGTCGGAATGCCGGTCGGTTTGCCATCCAGCGTGGTGGCATTGCGCTCATGCCAATATTGACGAATCCCCTCTGCGCCTTTCTTTTCCGCCCATTTATCCAGTAAGTCCCGATGCCCAACAAAGTCATACAGAGGGACACCAAAGCCACAGGAGGTCTGCACCAGATCCACCTTCATCTCGATGACCTGGCGTGCGCCAATCTGGGGTGGAAACAGCGCCAGCCACTGTTGCCAATCGGTTGCGTCGGCCTGAATCGCTCTTGCCTTGCCGTAGAGTCTTAGAATTTTCGGATCACCCTCGAAGGCGCAAAACATAATCGTCATGCGACCATCTTCGGCCAGATGCGCCGCGGTCTCGTTGCCACTGCCGGTCAGATTCAACCAGACTACCCGGTTACTATCGAGTATACGCAGACTATCCAGCCCCTTGGGGGATAAATTGATACGGCAGCCCGCTGCTGACGTCGCCACGAAAAACATTCTCTGCGCGTTGATAAACGCCACATGGTCATCGCCGATACTTTGATACTGCTTTCCCATCCAAACCTCCCAGCTCGATCGTTATTTTTAAAACGACTAGTTCACTTATTCGAGTGCATGCGAAACACCGCAGTATACCGTCACAGCTGTCCATGGTAATACAGGCGGTAAAAACAGTATAAATTTTTTCCGCCATCCTGTATCGGTTGTTGAGCAATCGTACAAGTAAATGCCTAAACCTCCAAAACATGTCCCCTATCCAGGTGATCGGATCTGCAATCCACGTACTGGGAAAAGATGAAGCTGGCGCCTCGCGAACCGGAAACAGACAATCTATCGACGGAAGACGGGTGCAAAAAAACCGGACGAGGCACGAGGCCCCGACCGGCACGTACGGAGTCAGATATCAGTTGGTAGGATCTGCGTACAACACATGCGCGATCATATCCTGATATTCGGAAAATTCTGCATCCTGGAAGGAAAAGGTCTTGCCACCGGGGAACACCCAGGAGTTGGAGCCGTTCAACATGGCTGCAATACGATTTGACTCGTTGTTCACGGCATCCTGAATGTATCCCTGAAGGAA
Organism: Proteobacteria bacterium UBA6915; assembly: GCA_002450975.1. Lineage (GTDB taxonomy): Bacteria > Pseudomonadota > Gammaproteobacteria > UBA6915 > UBA6915 > UBA6915. The sequence goes on along the minus strand of DKAX01000028.1, from coordinate 30,917 downwards.
TGTCTGAATATGATTCACGGCGTTATCTATTGTTCCCAGACTGATAAGCTTTGACCACCAGTTGGGATCAGGTTTTTGCGACAGATTTTTTATAGGATCCTTGGTCTGGGTAACACTGATGCGCCCCTTGGCGTCGACGCCGATCGTGTAGTTGGTTGTCAAGCTGTAGACTGCCCAGTCCCCTTCGGTTACGCCACCCTCAACATTCAAGTGACAACGGGCAGCGACCCTGGTGACATGCGTGATCTGCGTACCCTTGAGATAGACATCCGCGTTGGCGCTGTAGGTTATGCTGTAGTTACCCCAATTAGGCACAAAGGTGTCACTGTCACTGGCTGTCTTTGAGAAACTATAGGTCAGAATGTGAGATCCACCGGTCGGCAACACATTGTAACGAAATGAACCCGGTGCGGTACTGAACGACTCAGTGATGGTCGCCTTGATCAGATTGACACTGAATTTCACTGACGGATTGTTGGTTATCGTCTTCAAAGACGGTGACAGGAGATTGTTGAGAAAGTTGGCAAAGGTATTTCGATTGATTGCCACCGATCCTGCATATTCACTCAAGTTGTCACTATCCACCCAGTTCCACGCAAACGGTACGGCCGGCGGCATGGCCTTTTGGTCAGACATGATTAAATAGTTCAGCGTATAAGCGGGGAAATTATCGGTGCTTTTGCCGTTTGCATCCTTGTACGAGGATATGACGAAATTCAAATCCGTCGGCACCAGCGAGACATTATTGGGGAACGGCTTGTTTGACACCACACCAAAGCCGAGCATTATTCCTCCCTTACTGGCCACATCCCGCACATAATTATTTATAAATACCGATGAGAGGTAGGTAAAGGCCGTAGAGGTTGGATCGAGCCCCACGATCTGAAAAGAGCTGCTCAACTTGGCGGCATTCAGATCGAAATAGAGCTGTTGCACACTGAAGAGGTTTTCCCCCAGATTCTTGATCTCTTTCTGAATCTCCGGCGGCAGCAAATGGTATTTGTTGGTCACGCTGTCCGACACCAGATTAAGATCCACATTAAACTGGATCTGCCAGGGGGCGTCACAGTCGGACTGGTCCAGATTGATCCATTTGCTCGATCCATACAGACTTGCCTGAAGATCGATGATCTTGAAGGTCTTGCACACCATGTTATAGGTTACGGTGGATCCCTCCTTATCCATGACGACCAACGGTGGGATTTTTTCCAGTGGAAAATCCGGCAAACCGATCTCAATCTTAAAGGCAAACATAAACATTTCATTTTTCAATGCCTCTATGCGGGCATCCGAAGCGGGCGTATCGTTCGGAATGGAAAATGGATCAAAACCGAGTTTGGATTTCAACGTTGTATAATCGGCTAACGAAGGTTTTTGCGTCTCCGGGTTGTAGACATAGGCCTGGACGAACGGGCTACTCTGATAACCGGACAACCACTGCATCATGGTAGCGTTGACCGAGGACTCGGTCACGCCGGTCACCATGTCATACCCGTAGTGAGCATCTGCCAAGTTGGATTTTGTATAACTCATGATATTCTCCTTGAAAGTGTATTTGGTTTGGATAGATGTTGACCGGCCTGCCTCAGGCACCGACCACCGCCTCTGCGGTCTGCAAACCGCCGGTGACAACATTGGCCACCGCCATGATGGCAATGGGGATCTGTTTAGACTCAGGGTCCGGATCGTTTACCGCGACGGCATAGCTGACGCGACTGATGTATGAGGTCAAATTAGCGGTCTCATCAATGATCGCCGCACTACGCGTGGCGTCCGCCTTATCCTGCGACAACTCGTAGAAATGCCAGCAGGTACAGGCCAACGCCGGTAATACCAGAATCGAATTGATGATGGCGCCAGTGGCACGACCGTCCGCCGCCTTGAGCACCTTCAATACACCGGTAGAGGCACCAAATTTTGTCTGTGCCGGACCTGAGAAGAGCAGCTTTGTCAGTAGTACAGCAGCCGTTGTTGCCGTACTCACCCAACTGACAATACTGTTTTTGATCGGATCCTTTGGAACGAGAACTGATGCAGCCCCCGCAGTTACTGCCGACAGAACGCCCAGGATTGCCGACGGAATGGCAAAGGGGTTTTCACCGGTTTCTGCCTCCGCCTCAAAAGTGCTGACAAAACAGGACATGAGGGTAAAGAATCCGGAGGCGGCATGTCCGGTAACGAATATCGCCTGCTTGGCGGAATCCGGAATGGTCGGCAGATTGAGCAGGCTGACACTGCGCGCAGGCGCGGTTACCAGCTCACTGGCTGACGATCTATCCAATTCCATCGCGCCAGCACCCAGGCCGGCCTGCGCACCGGAAAACGCCAGGGCGATACTCTCCCAACTGTCGGAACTCTTGAGAAAGGTGGTCGTGGCATCGTTCTGGAACGGAGCCTTGCCGGTGGCAATCTTGTATGCCAGGGTCACCGGAATCGCAGCAATCCAGCAGAACAAATCCATAAACGAGAGTGATGGGACTCCAAACTCTTTAAGGATGTCGCTCACCACGGGGATATAGATCGGGGTATCCAGGGCATCGAGAATTCCCGACACCAGCTCATAAAGGATGTCCAGCATGGCATCCACCACCACCTCAGCGCTCTCCAATACACCATCGGCGATGATGACCACGACACGGGTCAACACCGTAGCCAGATCGAGTTTGTCGTAATCCTCCCCCAGTTGCTTCAACTGTTCGAACACGGCATCGATGACCACCCCCTCCTGCTTCAGGGCATTCATCAGGGTGTCGATGGGATTTTTACTGGGGTTCAGCGGATTTACCGGCGACAGTTGTTTGGTGTTGGCCACGTTGTTGTTGAAGTGGTAGGACACCAGATTGGCCGGGGCGCTGGAATTTTTGTTGGGCGTCGAACTCGACTTGACCGGTGCGGTTGCCGCCGCACCCAACCCGTTCCAGTCCTTGATCCCGGCCCAGCCATTGATTGTATTGACCAGTCCTTTGATCTCATCATTCAATTTTTCTTTGACGACTTCGATCTGATCGGTCTCATAACGCATAAACTGCATCATCACATTCTTCAAAACATCTTTGGTACGTGTGATGTCGTTCCATTCGAACAGGAACTCCAGGAACTTGAGCAGATCCTCCACCGCCACCTTGATCGCGTTGTAGACCCAGCGCACAGCGCCCACCACAGCCTCGACCGTGTCGAGAATACCGTGATAGATCTCCTCGCCGATGGTGATGACAAAGTACCACAGACCGGCAGCCTCGTTTTCAATAATCTGAAGCTCGTGCTCAATACCTGATTCCAGCCACTTGAACAGATTACCGATGTCGGCCTCTATGCCATTGGCCAATGCCGCAGGCACTGATACGCGTGTAGCTGCCAGACGTGCCACGCGGGTACCGGCTACCGCCATCGATGAATTTTTGGTGTAGGCCTTGGCAAGTTTGGCATTCATCTGACCGGCATAGCTCAGATCTTTGTCGGAGACGGATGCACTGATCAATGGGCGCGTCTTGCCATCCGGACTGGTAATAACCGCACCGCGTAATTTTTCTTTGCTGTCCAGTGAAATACTCTTTTTAAAAGGCTTCTCCATGGGATTGATGGTGACCGCAGTGCCGCTCTCCTGCGCCACAGTCAAGCGGATACTGTCCAAGCCCCCAACCGCCTCGACCACAGTCAGAGAACCCAGGGCATCGCTTGTGACCGGTATCGGTGTGGTGTCCAGTTGATAATAGAGATGATTGATATAAACAGGTACCGGTGAACTGGCGCTCAGCAGGACCTCGGTATTGGCCAACGGCGTATTGGCACCATCCTCCAACTGGATGCGCGTTGTATAGGAACTAAAAGCGGTGGCCGCCGTTTGTGGCGGTGCGGTCAGCTGTACGGAATGGGAATTCCAAAGGCTGGTCTCGGGCGACCGCACGCTGATATGCACGGAATTGTTGCCGGCGGAAAATATGATATTCGAATCATCCTCACCGTTAACATAAGCGGATATCTTGTCTACGCCGGTGATGATCGGCAGCGGCAGGCTCCACGGACCGACTGCCACCTTATCGACATCACACTCGGTATAAAATACCTGATTGGCCCGATTCAACCCCCAGACTACATAGCGGTCACTGGAACGGTATGCATGCAATTCAACGACATCACGCAAAAATGCACTAGTGAACACCTTCTGTCCGGCGGCATTGTCCTGCTGTTTGTCTGCGGCAAAGTAGTAGAGACTGTCTGCGGCGGTGACAAACAGGTCGGTGTTTGCACCGTTGCCACTGCTGGCCAGGGCGATAGACGATGCACCAGCCGGCATCGCCAGACGGGTAATCGTCGGTGGCGCCTTTAGATCAAATGGATTATAGAGTGGTGCGTACAACAGCTCATTGACACCACCGATAATACCCAGGGTATAGGTCGCATCAACACGATCACCCGACTTGCGACCAAGGCGCGTTTGCACACCGGGGTCAAGATCACCGCCGATAACCATCGGATTCCAGACCCTGCCAGTCCTTTTTTTGCTGGCGTCGATGTAGTACCTCTTGAGAAAATCGGCGGGCGGCGTGAATGAGCTTTCCGACACGTCGACAACGATGTAGTCCGAACCTGATCTTTGTGAAATAAAAACGTCCGCAATATCCAGATTGACTCCGGCATGGGCCGGATCGTCGAAGGGCACGGCACTCCAGACGATGCCAGAGGTAATTGCACCTTTGATGTTGCCCATCTCCTGCGCAAGATAGAGATTGTCCTTACCACCAGAGCTTATCACCAAGGCTAGATCGATTGATTTCGTTACCGGATCCTGACCCACGGCAAAATCCTTAACCGCGCATGCCGCCAGATTTTTACACAGCAAAGCCGAACTCAAATCCACCGCGTTCCATCCGGTCGCATTGCTACCGGATGTCTGTTCGATCATATAGAACACACCATCGGTTCCGATAGAAAAGAGTAACGCGTCGCCATTATCCGCCTGCAGGGCCTTGAATTTCTTGTCAGGCGAGAAGAGATCCGCCTGCTTGTAGTTTTTCATCAACTCCGTTGAATAGCTGATTTGCATAATCACCCCCAGTTGTATCCGTTGCCGTAATTTTTCTTTGCGGTTTGTTTAGTCACTGAATAAAACCGCGCTCTACCGATCAGACTGACCTGCCTGAAACACGACGCGCACTGGAAAGCGGACTCAGCACCAGCAACAACTCAACAGGAACAGCTACACGATGATGTGAACTATGAATGGACAAGAGGGATAGCGCGATTACGGGTGATAACGCAGAAAAACCGCGTTAAACACATCAACAGCTGTAATAATTACAGACCTTACAATGATAATTAATATTTAAAACAGTCAGACATGGGACATCTGAAACTGCGGTGCCCCAGAGGGAGGTTATCTGCGGGTGTTTTTCCGTAGTTGATCAACGTAGTTACGCGCTTCATTTTCCGAATGGAAATTAACCAGAGGCGCAACAAAGGAATTGTCAGCGGTCAGACTAAAGAGACCATAGAGGTTGTAACCAAAGTCCCAACCCATGGAACCTCCGGCATAGTCGCCTATTTTTATCAAATAGGCACTTTGACATACAGCGGACAGGTTTGGCGCCAACCGGCTGCAATCTTTATTGGAAACCGACGCCAGAATTTCATAGTAATACTCAGTGCAGCCAAACTCTTCGCAATTCTTGTTGCCGATGCCGCGTCCCTCTATATGGAGCGCCTCTTTGCCAACCTGACAATGCTGCACAGACTCCACCAGGGCGATGGTTTTATCACCATCACTCCAGGACGGGACAATCGCCTCCAGACTGGCGATCTCCTTACCCAGATATCTGCCGGTATACGTACGAAAGTCTTCGACATCCTTGATGGCGTAACGCGCCTCGAACTCCTCGAAATTATCACTGGACATCCACTGGCGGACGAAACACTGTGGTGACCACACGCCCTTACCCGTCTCCCAGAATACGGGCAATCCGGTAGTGTCAAAGACCTCTTCAGTGAAACCGTTGATGGCAAAGATATGCCAGCCACGCTCTGTCTTGTTATACCAAACTTCTCCCTGATCCAGCATAAACCCGCGCCAACCCACCGGCTGGCAGGATGGTCGTGAACGCAGAACCGCCTGGCGCCACTCCTCGCTGAAGATGTCAGAGAATTTTTTGTTCTTTACATAAGATCGTCTGGGCCCGTGTGACAACTCGCCATCAACCAGATCAAGCATTTTTTCCAGATCACGCGCGCGCACCAGGGACTGGATCTTTTCGCCAAATCGATAGGCATCATCCGGTTGATAGTAGTTATCCCAGGAAGCGGCATAGTCAAGGTCATCCTGGTTGCAGGGGCCATCGCCGGTTTGCGCGGACACACAGACCGGCATCAGAGATAATCCTGCAATAACCACAAGCGTGCATCTGAAACTCACTCCCCGCATAGGCTCCTTAAACGTCTTTAGCGAAATCGATTGGTAAAATTGCCCAACAGCTAAACTCGCACCAAGACTTCTTCCATCTTTAAACGTGACTTTGGCAGTTTGGCGTTGTGGTCGTTTTCCGGGTGGCGATAGCCTATTGCCAGTGCTACATGGCAACGGAACCCGCCCAACTCCCGTGCAAACTCCTTGTTAACCAGCTCCGTGTCGATACCCTCAATCGGCGTGGAATCGATCCTTAGTCGCGCCAACGTATGCAAGGTATTACCCAGGGCTAGATAGGTCTGAGCCATGGTCCAGGCGTCATTATTACCCGACGCATCAGTATTGATATCGATAAACCGGCAAGCGCCATAGGACTTTTCGCGATCTTCGGGTTTAACGCGCCCGTCGGTGACATACTGGTCCACCACTTTGTCAAAATCCCTGCGTGAGTAGTCCGGGTTGTGGGCGAACAGGATAAAGTGCGAACTGTCGAAAACATGCGTCTGGTTAAACTGGTGCATCCGCTCAAATGTACCGAACATACGCCGTTTGGCCGCCTCGCTCTCTATCACCACAAAGCGCCAGGGTTGCGAGTTGATCGATGAGGCAGACAGGCGCATGGCCTCGAACAACACCGCCAGGTCATCCGCTGATACCCTGCGGATCGAATCATATTTCTTGGTCGTATATCGCCATTGCAAATCTTCGATTATCGGGTGTGTCATATTGTACCTCTGCATTATTGTTTCTACGAAACAGGAGCGCATCGACATGTTCAACCCATTGTTCAATCTTGTCGGGATTGGTGGCTCACTGCAACCTACACATCACATTTTTTTCGCTACCACCACTAGTGCGGCCATAGGTATCGACACTCCGTCATCACCTTGGTATCGACGTGAACCTTCGACGATAGCCTGCCAGATCTTTTCCTGAATGGTTACGTTTTGCGCGGCGATCAGGCCGTGGGCGCGTACCGAGCCTTGCATGATGGGCTGGATGATTTGTTCGGCGCTGGCGGCGCGCACCTGGGCCTGAAACTCGGCTAAGTGTATCTCCCCAAAGCCTGCGTATTGTAATTGCTCGCTGACATAGTCGCGCTCGGCCCATTGATGCATGGGCGGTCCCGGCGGCAGGGCCACAGCCGGATCGGCGTGAAGCTCCAGTGCATCATTGATCAATTGGAAAAACAGCGATTGTTGCGGCGGGCACCAGGCCGTAAAGGCTAGTGTCCCCGACGGCTTCAACACCCGGTGCGCCTCACCGATAAAACGCAAGGCATCGGGGAAATGCAGGATACCGAAATTGCAGGTCAGTGCGTGGAAACTCTGATCTTGAAAGGGCAGTTGTTGCGCATTGGCCGCCACAAAATAGTTCAGACCGGTGCGACGGCTGGCCGCACTCAACATGGAATAGGAAAAGTCAGCCCCCCAGGCATCGATGCCTTGTTCTCGTGCCTGCCTCACCAGGGCACCGCCGCCGCAGGCCACATCCAGTAAACATTGGCCGGCCTTGGCATTGATGCTTTGCAATAATACCGGAACCAACTGTTCGGTCAGGCGACCGAAGCTGTCGTGATAGCTAATGCTGACGCGGTTCCAGCCCTCAAGTTCAAAACGGTGAAAATCATTCATGGCAGTGAAACGCCCCCCGGCGCGACCAACAAAGTAATGTATATTACGCGGCCGCTCAGGACTTTTTCAAATAGATATCGGGGATGCGGATCTCCATGTGCTGTTCGGGCGCCGCCACCTCCTGGAAGCCAAACTGCCGGTAAAGTCCCTGAGCGTCGGCGGTTACCAGTTGCCAGCGTTTTAATCCCTGTAATTGCGGATGTTCGCGGATAGTGCGCACCAGGCGCTTGCCCAGGCCCCTGCCCTGGTATTCGGGATCGATGAACAGATCCGCAAGATAGGCGAAGGTGGTGTAATCGGTGATGGCGCGGGCAAAACCGATCTGCCGTTGCCGGTGATATACACCAAAGCACAAGGCGTGTTCGATGGAGCGCACAACGATGTCACGCGGGATGCCCGGTGACCAATAGCTTTGTGACAGATAGCTGTGTATGAAATCGATATCGAGGCGCTGTTTATCGGTATCGATGATGATTTCGTCCATTGAAGCCCTCAGCCTCGTACCGGGGGAAGCGCCTCTACCCTGGATTCCGCTCGCGCTGCATCCAGGCTATAGAAAAACAGTTGTGAAAACAATCGGTGTCGATGGTGAACTCGTCCATGCAAACCCTTTAGTGCAACATGCGCATCATGACATCGTTGTTTTGAAAATCGGCCACTACGTGGCTAGCCCCTTCTCTGTGCAGACGTGCCGCCTGTTCACCGCTACCAATACCGATAAAATCCAGGCCCAGATTACGCGCCGTCAACAGATCCCAAACGCCATCGCCCAACACGGTAATCTTGTCGAAGTGATTCACAGCATAGTGACGCTGCGCCCGCTCGATGGCGTTGCGTACGATATTTTCCCTCTGACAAAACTCGCTGGCACTGGCCAGCAATCGGTTATCCACCTGCAACCCGGCATCGGCCAGTTTCAACTCCGCCGCCTTGCGCATGGAACCGGTCGCGTAGACTAGCGCATAGTCAGTGTCATCCTCCAGTTGATGGACAAAGCGTCCGGCACCGGGCAACAAATTAATGTGCTTCTGCGCCACGGCCTGCTCCATGAACTGATGCAGACAGACATCCACATCGCGGAAATCCTCGCTATCGGGATAGGCACCGTAATTGGTCAGATAATTTTCGACGAATATATAAGAATCGGTGTGATGGGCGTAGCCCGACCAGTTCTCATCGATGCGGGTGAAATTGAAACGTGACAAGGTCTGGTAAAAACATTGTTGGTGAATGGCGACACTATCGGTCAGTGTGCCGTCGATATCAAACACCACCAGTTTACTCGGCATTTCGCTTCTCCTGTCCAGGTTTTGATATGCCCGACACTATTACGCCTCAGTGGCAGTTAAGTCAATAATGACGATGACGGGGTTATCGGGTACACTCGCCTATCAAAATAACCCAGCAAATTGATATGGCAGGCTCCTCCAAAACCGTTATCTATGCCGCCCTGGCCGGCAACACCCTGGTGGCCATCACCAAATTCGTCGCCGCCTCCATCACCGGCAGCGCCGCCATGATGGCCGAAGGCATACACTCCCTGGTCGATACGGGCAATCAGGCCTTGTTGCTCTATGGCCTGCGCCAGGCACGCAAACCACCGGACCGCAACTTTCCCTTCGGCCACGGCAAGGAGATCTATTTTTGGAGCTTCGTGGTCGCCATCCTGATATTCGCCCTGGGCGCCGGCGTCTCTATCTATGAAGGGGTGTCGCATATACTGCACCCGGCTACCATCAGCAACCCCATGACCAACTACATCGTCCTGACCCTCGCCATCATCTTCGAGGGCTTTGCCCTGGGCTTTGCCCTGAAGGAGTTTCGCAAGATCAAGGGTGACCTGGGCTATATGCAGGCGGTGTCACAGGGCAAGGACCCGACCCTGTTCGTGGTCTTGTTCGAGGACAGCGCCGCCATGCTCGGCCTGTTGGTGGCCTTGTTGGGAATTTTTTTATCGCAGGTAACCGGGATAGCCTGGTTCGACGGACTGGCCTCGGTAATCATCGGCGTTATCCTGGGGGTGACCGCCTTCTGGCTGGCCTATGAGACCAAGGGACTGCTCATCGGCGAGGCCGCCGATGATGAGGTAATCGACGGCATCCGCGAGATTGTCGTCAATTTCGACGAAGTGGATCATGTCAACGAGATCCTGACCATGCACATGGGACCCGACTTCATCCTGGTCAACCTGAGCCTCGACTTTCGCGACCAGGTCCCGGCCGGTCAGGTCGAAAGTATCGTGGTCGCTATCGACAAACTGGTCAAACAGCGCTTTGCCCGCGTCAAGCGCGTGTTCGTCGAGGCCAAATCACAAAGTGCCTCGACAGCGGCCGAGGCCTACGCTCAGAAGCCCTGATCGTAGTAGCGCATATTGCGAAGGCGGTCGTATTGTAAGACGCTGTCTCGTCTACCAGCCTCAGGATAGCAGCCATGCTCACATTTTGATGTGGTCGCCACCGACGCGATTTCGTCTCACCCGTCAATGGCGTTATCGTCCTTCACCACACAGAATATCGGTCGTAATTTTTCACAAAATCAGCTGGATTCACCGACAAAATTGATATGCCCGGAAACATCGTATTTCTTGTTGATCAAAGATAATTTCTCCGCTCTCCCAATCAGCTTCTTCATATATTTTTGAAATTTAACCAGTTCAAACTGCGTATAACTTCGATCCGACTCAATAAATCGTATACCATTGCTGAAGTCCAAATTTCCATTCCGTTTTACATGATTTATTTCGTCTGCGAAGCGACCTTTATCCGCGTTAGCTTTGATGTAGTGGGCAATTACCTGGGTCTGCAAATCCACCGTTGGAAAATGACCACCTGTACCATCCGTAAGACCGGCAATAAATAGATTGTCATAATCTGGATGAAACGCCATTAAATAGAAGTCTGGCCTATTACCTTTCCAACTCAGATATTTCTGATCTATAAATGGAAAATCAATCTTATAGCCTGTAGCACAAATTATGGTATCCACATCACTTGAACTACCATCGGCAAATGTGACTTTGTTGCCACTGACAACGGTCACATTCGACTTTACCTTAACACGCCCGTGCGAAACATAGTAGGGAAGCAGAGAATTCACTATGGGAGGAGATTCCAGAATTTTGTGATCCGGCATTGGCAGACCAAAACGTTGAATCGGACCAACGACGATACGTAACAAAAGTTGATAGACACGTTGAATTAACGATATGGGGATCATTCCTGATTGACTTTTAGACCCGAACTCATCTGAGGGCATACCAAACATATATTTAGGTACAAAATAGTAGCCCCGGCGCATACTAATTTGCGTCTGCCTTGTTACATGAGAGGTTTCCACAGCGATATCACACCCGGTGTTGCCTGCACCGATAACCAGCACATTCTGTCCGCGCAAATCATCCGGATTTTTGTAATTTGCCGAATGGATACACCTTCCGGTAAACGACCGTACAACATCCGGTATCACTGGGCTCCAATTGTGACCGTTAGCTATAATCACACCAGCAAACAGATGACTTCCCCGGGTAGTATCTATCTTCCAATGATCATTCTGTTTTTCTATCTTGGTTACCTTAACACCAAACTGAATATTTGGTAGAAGATCAAAGTGCTGCGCATATGAATTTAGGTAGGACAGCACCTGTGTATGATGCATGTAGTCCGGCATATGCTCTTCTATAGGGAAATCTGTGTAGGCCGTCACTTTCTTAGAAGTTATTGTATATGTAGAATCATAACAGGTACTGGATTCATTATTGACATCCCAGATCCCTCCTACCCTGCTATGTTTTTCAAACACCACGTAGGGGATACCCAATTTTTGAAGATTTTTTGCCGCAGCCAAACCTGACGGGCCCGCACCAATTACGCAATACATATTTCCGTAGTCCACTAATTTCTCCTTAACAAAGTTGTTACACTACTTATTGATAGTTCAACCCTATAGAAATCTGCTAAGCACCTCTCCCAACCCATCTGTCCTTGATATAATCTGGTTAGCACAAGAAAGAATAGCGAGGTTCTGATTCATTTCCGTTATTACTATGATGTATCTGTTGTTCAAATATGCCGAATAAATTTCCATCGCCGTTCCCATACTCGCTTCATGGCCCGGCAAATACGCTACACAAACGTCGCAGTTAGCCGCCACATTCACCAGGTGATGAAAAGTGGATGTCAACAATTTAATATTGCCGTCATAGTCCTCACTGGACATGTTTTTTAGTGTTGACAATTTTTGGTGCGACTCCTCGATATTCCGGCGTTTTTCGCTAAGCATGGAAAACATCTCTTTTTGCGGACAAACAACCTCCCAATCTGTACAGGTTGCGTTAATTATCTCCTCAATTTGTTGACGGTATCCCTGACTAATGGTTTTCGATCCTCTCTGCGAACCCTGCATAGTCCCCGCGACGAAAAACCTCATTGCTGCCCCCCTTTTACCAAGGTGCGATTCATTACATAAAGACCAACGCCTTCCAGGATAAACTCAATAATTTCATTTTCCTGAACAGCAAGCTGATAAGATATTTTTTGAGACATACGGCGAAAACCCGCTTGATTGTCGGAAGTATAGACGAAGCCGGCATTGTCTCTGGCAAAAAGATAGTGTCTGCTGACATTGGCTATCGACTCAGCTGATAGCGGGTAAACCAGCTCCCTAATTTGTCGGTCTTGCTTTGAAACAACACGAATTGATAAATTATTCTGCTCAGCATGGAAGAGTAGTTTCTCCACAAGCGCCTTATCCGGCGGAAAATTCTTGACTGGATTATCTAAATCCAGCACAAAGTAGCGAAATAGTTTGTGACGGCTGATTTTCGGATCGAACCGAAAGTAACACAATTTCACCATGCTACCCTTTTTACGCACTTCCAGAAATGAACCGGAATTTTCATCTAATAAATCCTGGCGCAGCGGAAAAGCCTCCGATAAGGAAGTGCAAGTGGTTACCGAATGAGTTTTATCTATTGCTATAGGTGTCAGATGCAACAAATAGGGATCGACCAGATATTGACAACCATCTTTTTCGCATATGGCGGCCATATGGCGCATATCATTGTAGTACGTAATTTTACAATCGGTTAATTCTAAGATTTTTTTGCATAAATCATCCGTCTGCCAAATACAAGACATTCCGTATCGCGGATTGACCTTTGTTGTAGTGAACGCATCATAAAATTGTGAAACCGAATTATAAGGGACGGAATAAATGTGTTCCTGTAAAGCACTCTTTACAATTTCATAAAATTCGTTATCTTCACGTCGTTGCGCAATGCCGTAATTGGTCCTTAATATGTTTTCTTGGAGTAGCATACCCTTGCCTCATCTGCAGTATTAATTGGTTGATACAAACTAGCTCAAGATAAACAAGGAGGCAGTGGAATATTAGCTGACAAAATAGCGAAATATTCACCATAAACTGTTCTACACCGATGGCAATTCAACCCAACAGTGAAGTTGCTGTTGTTTATTTACGCCTTATCATAGAAACAGTTGCGGTAACCCCACTCTTCATCATCGATGTACACCATCACCAAGCGTCTCTTACAAATCACGACCCAACTAACCTAGAGTCACCCTGTATATCTGAGGATAAACATCAACGGAGTAAAAGAGCCCCCCAATAAGGCAGCCCTCTACCGCCCCCTAAAGGCATATTTTTTTCAGAACAATACACTTATATACTCATTCAAGAAAAACCGTTGGAGACCTTTTGTACAAGAAAGGCTGGGGCACGAACACTTCTCACACCATAACTCCACTAGTAACGTATGACTTCAAACGCAATTCGTGCGCTGACGGCGAAATCATTGCATGATGGCTTTTATAAATATCTCTTCAACAGTGTAAAAATTATTAGTCGACAAAGGGCGTTAAGGTGCGCTAATGTTTCAGCGTAATGTTTCCACCGGGGTACGACTCTAAACCAGCGGTGACAAAACAGAGAAAGAGATAAAGGGAAACTGAGATGTATAGTATGGATACGCATTCGCACGATTATTCGCACTATTGCCGCCCCAAGCTGGGCAAACTCCTCAAATTGATTCGTCTGGATATCAGTTATCAACGCGCTGCTGGCGATTACCTCTATTACCCCAACACCGTAGACAATGATGTAGAGGTTGTTGACTTTCTGGGGGGTTACGGTGCCTCTCTTTTCGGCCATAACCATCCAGTGCTGGTGGAAGAAGCGATAAGGCATTACCAACGGCAGACTCCCTTCAACGCCCAGGCCAGTTGCCGTTCCGCTGCCGCATCTCTGGCAAAGCAGTTGGTAAAACAGGTCTCCCATACCACAATGGACGACTACGTGGTTCATTTTGCCAACACCGGGGCGGAAGCGGTAGAGACGGCATTAAAACATTGTGAATTTGACCGACATCAAACTCTGAAGACGCTGATTGAAAATGTCTCTCAAACCAATAGCAAACTTGTCGTAGACCTACGCAATTCAAATATTACACTTGACGATGATTTTTGGCTTACCGCCGACAGGCTGTTGCCAGACCATCATCACTGTGATTTTTTGTCGGTTTTTGATGCGGTAAAGCAGCACAACCTAAGAGCTTTATCCTCTGCAAGCGTATTTATCAGCCTGGAAGGCGGATTTCACGGCAAAACCTCAGGTGCTCTTGGTCTTACCCACAACGAAGAATATCGACTTCCCTTTAGCCATCTAGGTCCCCGGGTAAAATTTGTTAGCGCGGGCAACATTGGACGTATAACCGATGTAATTAACGATCACGAACTGCATATCTTCGAATTTCAACTTAAAGATAATAAGGTGAAATTACTAGAGTGCCGGTTTGCAAACATTTCCGGCATGTTTATTGAGCCAATTCAGGGCGAAGGGGGCATTCGCGAATTGTCCAAAGAGTTTGTACAACAATGTCGCGAAACAGCTGACCAATACGGATTCCCTATAATCTTCGACGAGATCCAGTCTGGCATGGGACGTACAGGGCGTTTTATTGCATCTGAACAGTTTGACGTTAAAGGAGATTACTATCTATTCGGTAAAAGCCTGGGGGGTGGTTTAAGTAAAATCTCCGCTGTTTTGGTACGGCGCGCAATCTACCAAGAGGAATTCGGTTTACTCCACACATCGACATATGCAGAGGACGACTTCAGTAGCACAATCGCCCTAAAATCCCTGGCTCTTCTGGAAAAAGACGGACTGATTGAATGCTGCCGGTCTGCAGGAACCTACCTTAAACAGCAACTTTTACTCCTGCAAACGAGATACCCACGAGTCATTGAGGAAGTAAGGGGGCAAGGATTGATGTTAGGCATATCGATATCTGACATGCTCGACTCGGGATCGCGTGCACTAATGATGTTTTCAAAAAACGGATATTTGCTTTATCTACTTGCGGGCTATCTGTTACACGAACACCGTATTCGTGTTGCACCAACATTGTCCAATTCAGGCACCCTTCGAATTGAACCCTCCGCCTATATCAGCAAAGAGAATTGTGACAGATTGATCTACGCACTGGATGTGATGTGCGAAATACTGGACAAATGCAATTTCCATTTACTGACGCGTTACATACTGGGCTTGGAACAACCATTGAATAAACCCGTAATCAGTAATTACCGGAAAGAATTTGAACGCTATGTCCGCCCTACTGAGACCAAAAGTGTCGCCTTTATAGGTCACTTTATCCATTCGGAAGACCTTATTCATTGGGACCAGAGCCTTGATCTATACACCTCTGAACAACGCAAGGCCCTGATGGATATGATTTACGATATGGTCGGTCCGGCTATATATGATCAATATACAGTTGATTCACGCACAGGAAGTCGCGTGGTATTTAATTTTATCGGACTATGCAGCGATTCTGATCTGATGTACAGACACCTGAAACAACGCAAGCTTGATAAAATACGGTCACTTGTCAACGACGCGGTGGAGATTGCAGCGAAGGCAGGCAGCAGCGTAGTCGGCTTTGGGGGATACAGCTCAATTGTCACAGGCAATTGCCGCAAGGCAAAAGCTGACAACATAGCCTTGACCACCGGTAACTCCCTGACGGTAGCAATGGGTATCGCCGCACTACAACAAGTAGCAACGGACAATGGAATTGATCTGACCGATGCCTGTTTCGGCGCTGTAGGGGCCAACGGCAATATCGCCAGTGTATTCAGCCAAATAATGGCTGAGTCAGTTCCTAAAATGGTTCTTTTCGGCCAAACAGATAGCGAGCATCGCCTACAACAAACTGCCGACAAAATATACGCACAGACAATTCGCGCAATCATGTTGGAAGATTCCACATCAAATGACAAATCATCCAGTGCAAAGGGGATAGCCGGTGTGATTCGTTCGAGCGACACCACTCTCGCCTATCGCATCAATGCTTCACCCCTAACGGCGAATGACACTGGACTCTATCAGAAATTTCTGTCGGAACTGGGCCAACAGGCACCAATACAAATTTCCACAGATCTCGCCGAACTGACACGCTGCAATTTGATTCTCGGTGCCAGCAATATGCCCGATGCCATTATTTACCCACATCACATCGGTTCTGGGCCAGTTATCATATGCGATGTATCCGTTCCCAATGATGCAGCACCAGAGCTTGCCAAACTCAAAAATGTAATACTTATCAAGGGTGGTGTAGTCAAACTTCCCGCCAATCCAGAGTTTTTAATTCACGGCCTACCACTGGAAAAGGGCCACGTTTTTGCCTGTATGGCAGAGACACTATTATTGGGATTAACGGGTATCACTGATAATTTTAGTTACGGCACCATTAACAAGGAACAGGTGAAACTCATAGCGGGACTTGCCGAATTACACGGATTTACACTGGCACGCCCCAAATTGGAATGCAGCTTTTAAGGGATGACTATGTACACATTACTTACCATGGACACATTGACTCACCCCAACGGCACATTAGACCCAGAGGAGACTCGTCTGCTCATCGGCAACAAGGCCATGTCTTTGGTGTATTTGGCACGGGCCGGTTTTAATGTTCCTGCAGCGGCCTTTCTACCAACCACGCTTTTAACACACTTCAAACGTGATAAACAATTCGTTGAAAATATTAACCACCTTAAATCGGTTAACATTGACAAAATCGACAGCTATTGCCAAATCATACACTCCCTCATTCAGAAACAACCATTCCCCGATGAATTGTTGATGTCGATACAGAATTTTTTGGCGCGTTTCCAAAACTGCGGCTTTGCCGTGCGCAGCAGTGGGACACTGGAGGACACCTCAGAGAGCTCCTTTGCTGGTTTGTATACATCTGTACTTAATCGTCATTCGCCGGATGAGGTACTGTCTGCTGTTAGAGAATGCTTGGCATCTTTGTACAACGCCCGTGTAATCGCCTATTGTCGGGAGCGCGGACTGCCCATAGACAAATTGGCAATGGGCGTCGTAATTCAACAGATGATACCTGCTGAACGTAGTGGAGTAAGCTTTTCAGTCAATCCCGTCGAAGGTCATGATACGCAGATAGTCACAGAGGCCTGTTGGGGGCTAGGCGAAAGCCTGGTAAGCGGACATATCACACCCGACCGATATATCTATGATTGGAAAATAGAGGAAGAGATCTCTCGCCTAATAGCAAGACAAGATGTTTGTTTGCTTGCTGCAAATGAACCTCCATACATAATGGAAACTAAAGTCAAATCCCCCGGAAAGGAGGTCTTGTCACCTGCGCAAGTCGGTGCTGTTTCACAGTTAACATTGGATATACAGCGTCTCTATGGTCATCCGGTTGATATTGAGTGGGCAATGTTACAGGATACTGTATATCCGGTACAGGCAAGACCTATCACCCGTATACAAAACAGTGCACAAGAAACCGAGTGGACAACCGCGGACTTCAAGGATGGTGGAGTATCTTCGCAAGTCTGCACTCCATTCATGTGGTCGCTTTATGATTTTATCTGGGAACGCACCATGCCGGATTACCTGGAGAAAACCAGATTAATCCCCACGCGGGGTGATATTCAATGGGGCCAGATGTTTTACGGACGTCCTTACTGGAACCTGGGGGCGGTAAAGGCCGGACTGAAACGTCTGCCGGGTTTTTGCGAACGCGATTTTGATGAAAGCCTAGGCATCAAGGTCATCTATGAGGGCAAAGGACATGTCACCGGTCACAATCTCAAGTCTATTTTTGTTGGTTTGAATGTTCTCTATAAATTACAACGCTCATTTAAGAAACAACTAAAATTTTGCAAAAACCACCTGACAACCCAAACACAACGTCTACAGACCCTGGACAAACTGGACCCTGCGGGTTTGTCCGACCAAATGCTATTTGATTATTACAAACATTTAATCGTTAACGACTACTGGACCAGTGAGTCCTCATACTTCAATTTAATTTATGATAACTCCAATTTTTCCACCCTATTCAAGGATTTTTTTAGCAGAATCAATCAGGACAATCCCCAGTTAAACTACCTGGAGTTGATCGGTGGCCTTGTCGATTTGTCTCATCTGAAACAAAACCAAAGCCTGTGGGAAACTGCGCACGCACTGCGTCAGGACCAAGCAAGTCTGGCCTTCTGGAAAAACACAGGGACTCAGGAAATCTTGAGTCGATGGTTACAAGGTGAGGCAATTCCGGGCAGTGACAACGTGGCACGGCATCTGGAGGCATTCAAACACAATTCTACACGGGAACTGGATATCACAGTCCCTCACTATGCAGAAGATCCCTCGCCTGTTTTCGAATCCCTGCAACAGATATTGCGATCCCAGGCCAATGCGTCACCTGAGCAACTGGCCAGACAACAACAACAACGCTACCTGCAAGCCCGACAGGTATTTTTACGAGCCACACCCCTTTGGCAACGCAAAAAGGCGCCCAAAATGGTGGATACACTACGTAACTTTCTTTGGTGGCGCGAAGAATTGCGCGACCTCTCCACACGCATGTACTATCAGATTAGACGTTATACCCTGGTGCTGGCCGAGCGTCTGGAGGCAAATGGGTTATTGGAAAACAAGGACGATATCTTTTTTATTCCGGTGACGGATATTCTGGCCGCATTAAATAAACATATGAAAGGAAGTCAAATCAGGGACATCGTCAAAAAAAATCGCTGGTACTATCAGTCATTCCGTAACTATCAACCACCCGATGAAATCGGCCAACGCTACGGTGTCAGCAGTCCCGTAGTGCACACAAGTGACACAGTACTAAAAGGTATAGGTTGCAGCCCCGGCGTTATTGAAGGAACCGCAAGAGTGGTTACCGACATCTTTGCTGCGGACTACCTGCAGGATGGCGACATCCTGATCACGCGCTTTACCGATCCGGGCTGGACGCCTAAGTTTGCATTGTTAAGTGGCGTCGTTACCGAAACCGGTGGCATGCTCTCCCATGCGGCGGTCATCTCCCGCGAATACGGGATACCGGCGGTATTGGCGGTAAACAACGTCACTGGAACGGTACAAGACGGCAGTCGTATAAGGATAGATGGAAATCTGGGTACAATTGAGATGTTGCAATGACCCGCCAATTCATCGCTCACCAAGCCGACACCAGCCCCCAGACCACGCTGGGTGGCAAGGCCGCCAACCTGCAAAAACTGACACAAGCCGGACTGCCGGTACCACCATGGACAGTAATCGGTACCGAAGTTTTCGATTCCATATTTGCCCCCCATCGGGAACAAATTAAGAATATAATTTCACAAATCGATTTCAAACAACAGCAGAGCATCGCAATCGCTAGCGCTCAGATTGGCGAGTTAATTGGCAGACAATGCTTGCCCGATAACGTTGAGGCTGACCTACAAGCTTGGGTGGAGCATTTGGCTGGGTTAGGCGAAACCAGTTTTGCAGTGCGTTCCTCCGCTCAACAAGAGGATTCGGCCAGTGCGTCGTTCGCCGGGCAACTGGATACGCTTTTATTCGTTAGTCGCCGGGACATTGCGACTTCAATTCAACGTATATGGCGCTCCGCCTTTAGCGAACGCATTTTAAGTTACACCTTTAGTAAAGGTATCGACCCGTTACAAATCAGGGTGGCGGTCATTGTTCAGGTAATGATAAACAGTAAGGCGGCTGGTGTTTTTTTTACGCGCTCTCCCAATAAAAATGTTCCTCATGCCGTTTGTATCGGGGGTTACGGTCTGGGAGAAGGTGTCGTATCGGGAAAAACCGACACGGATACCTGGCAGATAGATTTCGAAGGGAAAATTGTCCAGAGCCAAATTAGCGACAAAAAAAGCAAACTGATCAAAAGTGACGCAACAGGGGAGTCAACCCGTTCTATAGCTGTTGAGACTTCCCTGGCTGATAAACCGGTGCTTAATAACGAACATTTGGCGGAACTGACGGGACTTTGCAACGATATCCGCAAATTGTACAGCTGCGAATTGGACATTGAGTGGGTAATGGACGAGCAGCACCAGCTCTGGATCACCCAGGCACGACCTATTACCACGTTGCGCGCGGCACATGTCTTTGATTGCAGCAATATCGTCGAGGGATATCCGGGAGTTACCTTGCCGCTTACATTCTCCTTCATTCGCGGTCTATACCAGGCGGCGTTTACCTCGACGTTTCGCAGTATCGGCGTATCCTCTCAACGACTCGTTGACCATNNCACGTTATTTGGTTTGTTGCCATTTGGCGAACGTTTTAAACCCGCCTGGCAGGAGGCGGCAGGCGTAGAAAAGTCGGCAAATGACGTTAGACTACGCAAAAAAATCAGCCGGATCAACAGTCTTCTTTTTCTATTCTATTCCTGTATTCGTTTAACATGGATGTTTATGTGGCTCAGTCTCTATATGCGTAATTTTCGACGTCGTGTCGGCAGTGTATATGCGGAGTATTGGCTCAACCTCAAGGATAAATTGAATGATCAACCGGCCCATCAGGTAATCAATGATTATCATAAAATGCGTGTGAAACTGTTAAAAGGGTGGCAGATCACTATCGTAAATGATCTATACGCCATAGTATTTTCCAGTCTATTACGCAAATTACTGAAATCTTATTCTCAAGACAGCGAAGACAAACTGTACAATCAGCTACTTTGTGGTTCCAGTCGGCTGGAAAGCGCACTACCCCTTTATTCGGCAGTTCAGCTCTCCGCGGAAATAGAGACAAATTCCAAGCTGGAACGATTGTTAATGGAGGTCGTAGAAAACGGTCACAGTACGGACTGGCGTGACAGACTTAGCGCCAGCGAATTCGGTGAATTTGCCAACCGCGTAGATCAACATCTGCAGCAATACGGCGACAGGTCACTGGAGGAGTTAAAACTGGAAACTGTAACCTTCCGGGACGACCCTGGTTTGTTCTTTCGAATGTTACTCAGCTATGCCCGACAGCGCATCTCCATTGAGTCATTGCATTGCAACGCCGAGCAGGTACGTGGCAACGTCAGACTGCCCAGCGGAGGAAATATTGTCAGCGCATTGTTGCGACGTCTGCTTATTAAACTGGTATTGCATTTTGCCATTCGCAGCATAGGTTTTCGGGAAGCGGCCCGTCTGGACCGCAGTCGCGCCTTTGGTATAGTACGGAATCTATTCATACGCATAGGCCAGGCACTGGAACAGCAAAAACTACTGAAAGACAAAACTGATATTTTTTATCTTTCCTGTGATGAAATTGAAAGTTATTTACACGGTTACGCCATGGAAACCGAACTCGCCAGTCTGGTCATGCGGCGTAAATTGCAATATGCGGCATACGCCAAGCTAGAGACCAACGAGCGGCTAGAGACAGGAAACTGGATATATACAAATATTTCGCAACAGACAAAAACCCCCGCCTGTCACAGTAGTCAACAACAATTCTTTGGAACCGGCTGCGGTACAGGACGGGTCAGGGGGCAAGCGTGCATAGTCAGCGATCCTAAAACAGTAGGCAATATTGAGGGCCGCATACTCATTGCCCCTAATACCGATCCAGGTTGGATTTTTTTAATGACGGCGGCGTCAGGCCTGGTGGTGGAAAAGGGCAACATACTTTCCCATACGGCAATCATTGGCAGGGAGCTGGGTATTCCCACCGTCGTTGGTGTCTCAGGGGCAACGCGCAACATTCCCGATGGCGCCTGGGTAGAATTGGATGGCGACGATGGGACAGTTACCCTACTCGCCGCAGGAGGGGAATCAGAACAATGAGGCCCAACTCAAGCCTGTATATCGGATATTGGAATCCAGCAATCACGTTAACCATGCTGGGTGTCGCTGCAGCACTTGCCGCAGGAATGCGGGCATGGGAGGGCAACATCCCGTGGGCCTGGACTCTGTTGGTGATTGCCGGTCTAGCGGATTTATTCGATGGGCCTGTGGCCCGCAAACTATCGTTGAATCCCAGGCAAAAATCCTATGGGATACAGATCGATTCGCTGGCGGATGCCGTCAATTTTGGTTTAACTCCGTGCATTATTGTGCTCGCCATCAATCCCCATTGGACCAGCCTGGTGGTCGGCTTGATTTACCTGGTCGCCGCGCTAACCCGTTTGGCCTGGTTTAATGTGCAGGCTGAAACTCAAGCCGTTTCACCCGCTACATATATTGGTCTACCGGTTACCTACGCAGCCCTGGTGTTGCCCTTGCTATACCTACTGTCGGCGTGGCTGGCGCCAACTTGGATACCCGTACTAGTAAGCGTAATCATGTTAATTTTGGCCATCTTGTTTGTACTACGCATCTCTATCCCTAAACCCACCGGTGTCTGGTATTTCATATTTCCCATTTTCGCCCTGATAACCATAATCGGTCTGTTTTGGATACCGGCGCCATGACCAATATTCTGTTAAGCGCGCTCTATTTAAGCATTCCGCTGGTAATAGCCGGTATTCTGCACATGGTGGTGGTCCGCAAGTCTCTGTTCAAAGCGCTGGCGATCCCCATACAGAAGTCCTGGTTTGGAGCCAACAAGACGTGGCGTGGCGTATTTTTCATGCCTGTACTCACGGTGATAGGCATGGCCATAGTGCAATTTATACCTACTGGACCTACCCTGCCCGTCTCACTCGTCATTCCCAACTGGATTTGGTTAGGTCTTGCTCTGGGACTGGTTTACATACTGTTTGAATTACCGAATTCCTATATTAAACGACGCTTGAACATTCCACCGGGTAAACGGCCAAAGCGCTTTGGTGTTTGGTTTGCCTTTTGGGATCAGGCCGATTCACCGCTTGGCTGCGTTCTGGTCTACGCCCTCTGGTTGGATGAAATCCCCCCTACGGTTTTGATAACCACAGTTATCTTGGGACCGGTTTTACACCTGACGATCAATGTCTCGCTCTATTACTTCGGATTGCGTAAGGAGCCCCTGTGATTTCGAATGCTCGAGTGAAAAAGGTATTACAGATTGCGCCTGATGATGATCAGGCCGTTGAAGAATTTCTGCGGATCCGCGATAGACACTATCGGGATGACAGCCACTACTACAGTCAAACCGATTTGCACCGGATATTGATAAACTATTATTCCCGCCGTTCGGATTATCAGTTCACTCTGCTTGTCGGTACAGACACGCAGGAGAGTCCAGCTCGATGCATGGTTGGTCGTTGTGAGCGTTGGCCGTGGGCCTTTTTCGGTTTGTTTGAGTGCCCGAATGATGATGATACCTTCAATGCATTAATGGACAAAGCCGTTGAGTTTGCCAGCGAGCATGGTCACCGACGTCTGATCGGCCCCATTGATTTTAACGGCATTCATAATTGGCAGTTTCTCCTTTGGAGCCAGCAATCCAAGCCCTGGGTAGGTGATCCATATCACCATAGCTATTATATCGACCTGTTTAAGCGCAATCACTGGCGGGTTGCCGAACAATCAATCTCCGGCATAGTCAAACCGGAGCACCATGCATCATTTGTAAACCAGCTGGACGATCTTCAGGCAAAACTTGAAGACAGCGGCCATGAACTGGTAACACGGCACACATTAGACGACGAGGAATGGACTAGACAGATATGGCGCTTAACGACGCACAACTTTGACACTGAAATGCTTAAATACAACCCACTGGATCTGGATTTTTTCCGACAGATCAACCAGCCTATTTTGGCAATGCTTAACGACCCCCATAATCTGATCGGCACCATAAAAGACGGGGAGTTAAGTAGCTTTGCGCTGAGTTATGGAAACTTTATTGACCACCTGACAAGACACCCAAGAAATGACACTCCCACACCTGCCCCCGTATTTGCAGTCAAGACGATCGCGGTGGACAAGCAATATCATTTGAATTCCATATTCAGTGTACTCCTCAAAATTATTGCCCGCCACTGCCAGGAAAGATACAGCCACCCCCTAGGTTGGCGAAGAACCAATACCGAAAATCCCGGCACACAGCGTGTACAAAGAATAAGCCATATCACCCAGCGCTACTGCTCATTTTACAAGGAAGGATGAACTCAATGTCGACTGTAACTTTACTATCTGGATTTTTAAGACGCAGTGCAATCTACATGACTACCATGTTCCCAGTACAGAAAAACCTACCTACCGCAGCGGTGATGTTCTTTGGTATCGCTTGCTTTATCTCACTAACAACGGGCCAACGAGTCATTTTTGACCTAAGCACCGTTCACGCGATATTTTCTGTGTTCATCAGCCTGTTACTGATGCGCACTTTTGATGAACTAAAAGATGAGGATATCGATAAGGCAGTTTTTCCTGAGCGACCCCTGGTCACCGGCAAGGTACTTTACAATGACGTACGCATTCTATGCGTGATCAGTCTGCTGCTTTTTTCCTTGATGAATCTCGGCCAGGGCTCTGTGACCGACGCCGCCTTTGTGCTAGTAGTGTTCGCCGTACTCTCCTGGCAGTGGTGGTTATTTGCAGCCCGAGTATCGTCAAGTTTTACGCTGACATTCATCACCCACCAACCGATTGTGTCTCTATTGGTGACCTATATCTATTGTATAATTCTTCGCCAAAACAGCCTGGACTTACAGATCGACAAGCTGTTACCTGTAGCAATCACCTTCTGGTTACCTTTTATCGCCTGGGAGATAGGACGAAAAATACGGGCCCCAGAACAGGAAAACGAATACCTGAGTTACACAAAACGCTGGGGCACCCGGCGCGCCGTTTATATTCTTATGACAATCTGGCTTGTCACCTCCGTGGCAATCGTCCTGTACGCCATGACCGCTATGCCATTTTATGTTCTCTACTTCGGACTCTATGTCGCCTTAACCCTGTTTTGCATCGTAACAGCGCTGAGATTTATAGCTAATCCAAGTGTTCGTACAAACCAGCTCAAGACAGCAGCAGAAAGCTATCTGTTCGGATTCTATTTTATACCAGTACTTCAATGGACGTATGTGTCATGATGGAGTTGCCTGGCATTATCGGATTGCTCCTGCTACTGGCAAATATAGGCATCTATTTATGGCACAAAAAAAGGAATTACCGACCGATAACCGAACAAACACAATACTACACCGTATCCATCGCCACTCGACTTTTTGCCCGAGTCAAGTACCTTCTCTATCTTCTTCTGTTTATACACATAACCAACTCCGGCTTAATTAGCCCGTCTCCATTTCAATGGTGGTCTGTAATTGCGGCCTGTATATTGGGGACCGGTTCACTGGTATTATTGCACACCAGCCTGAAGATTTTAGGCGAGAATTTTGCACCTTGCGATCTCGGCATAAAACCCAGTGTAATCATCGATCACGGCCCCTACAGTTGGTGCCGCCATCCCATATACCTCTCCAACCTGTTACACGTTGTGGCCCAGGGCATGATAGTCAACGGCCCAATCGCTTGGTGTGTCTTTATAACCCTGTTGGTGTTTTACGGATTTATTGTTCGAGACGAAGAGCGGAGTATGGCGCAGGATTAGAATCTGGTATTACTTTTGTTGATAATTATTCCTGTGAATCGATTATTCACAGGCAGCGTAAATACTTGATGAAACGATGATTCGATTCTACGACACACAGAACATTGACGCCAATACACTTCATGGCCACCGCCTCCAACAATTAATCAACGTATTTTTTCACCGTTATCGTTTACAAGACCCACACAAGACCGATACATCAATTTAACGAAATGGCTGAAAAAATAATCTGGCTCCCCCGCCTTCAGAGACTACACCTTCGCCAATTATCTAGCTGACGGAAGCGTCGTGCGCCGACGCTCAAACATCCTGATCATAGTAGCGCACGTTGCGCAGGCGGTCGTCATCGGTAAACCAGACACCGTCGGCGCCAGGGCCGTCGTATTGCGAGACGCTGTCACGATTGCCGTCCTCGTTATAGCGGCTCTGCACATAATGGTCGACGTGGTCATCACCGTTTAACCACGTGCCATCGCCACCGGCTGAGCGATAGCGAATCTGTTTCATCTCATGGCCGTGCACGTCGTATTCATAGCGGCTGTAGCCCTGCACATCATCATCGTCACTTAACCACTGACCGTCGCCACCGGGGTGATTGAAACGCACGCCGCTTTGTTGCTGGCCATGCTCATCGTAGCGGTAGCGGGAGTAGTACTTCAGGGTATCGTCATCGCTGAACCAGACGCCGTCATCACCGGCCTTGCTGTAATAGAGATAGAACAGCTGACTGCCGCCCTCCTCCAGTGTCTCGCGCCGGGTACGCAGATAGCCGTCCATGACGTCGTCCTCGGTCATCCATACCAGGTCATAACCGGCGTCGACAAAACCCGCCTGCCCCAGGTTGTTACCCTCACTGTCATAGACCGCGGTGGAATAGAACTCCATCTCGTCATCCAGAGTGAACCAGGTGTAGTCAAGTCCCGGCCCCAGATAGCGGCGCCTTTCGGTCCACTGCTCGTGTTTATCCATGCCGTATTGCTCGTAAAAGCGCACGCCATCGTCATAGGTCACCCACAGACCGTCTACGCCGGGTGAATCATAGTGAATCAGATAGGTCAGGCGATTGGCCGAATCATAGGCGCGGGTGATGACATAAACACCCTGGTCATCGACGGTAAACCACTGGCCATCGTCACCCGGTCCCTGGAAGCGTGCCTCCAGCATGGGCAGGCCATCGCTGCTGTTACGGTACAGCGTATACTCTGCCGGCACATCGTCGCCGCTAAACCAGCGACCGTCCTCGCCAGGCTGAACATAGACGCGATGCATGCTCAGGTGACCTTCGGCGTCGTAGTCACGCACCTCGTAACGCTCCACTTGGTCATCGTCACTGAACCAGCGCTGATCGGCGCCGGCGTCATGGTATTGAACGCTCTGCAACAGGCGACCGTCAGCGTCGTAACTGTGTTGAAAATAGAAGCGGACACGGTTGTCCTGATGGTAATAGACGTCACGGTTCAGGGGATTGTGCACCGTAGTGAAATTGAGGGTCAGGGTGGGCAGATCGCGTCCGGCATAATCACGCACGCCCTTGACCCGCAGGTGGTATTGGCGCCCATAGGCCAGGGGATGGGCGGGTAGAAACTGGATAGAGCGCTGGTAACTGTCATAAATCACCCGGCCGGCCACGGCAAACTCGCCCTCGCCCGCCTGTAGTGTCACAGAGTCGCTGTTTACACTCTCCACCTCCAGGTCAGTGACCAGGGTGAGTTGCACCGGGGTGGTCACCGCCACCGCCTTGCTACCGCGCTCGGGCTGGCTATCCGCCACCAAGACCTCGGGGTCATCGCTATAGTCGCCGGCATAGAGGCCGGTCATCAGTAAACCGAGGGTGGCAACGCACACCCCCTGAACGATTTGACGCACTCTGCTAAAACTGGCCATACCCCCTCCTTAACCCATAAGAAACAAACAGTTACCAACACGGAACAGGACCGCATCAGCTTGGCCGATAACAACTGGAGAGCCGGAGACAGGACGGAGTGCGGTCCGTTTTGATACCATGGGCGGAATCCTTCCCGGCGCGCTGTACAAGGCGGCCGATAAGGTTTGCCGTTTACCCCAGAGGAAATTGCAGAATCGTGGCCAGCCCGGATACCAAGACCTCAAGCTCATTCCGCTTCGTGGAAAACTACTTCCACCTGCCGGTCAGCGGCTGGCGCAGGCGCAGCCGCGGCATCATGAGCAGCGGCCTGTTCTTTCCCCTGACCCTGTTAATCGGCACCATGCTGATAATCCTGAGTGCCGGATTGTTACTCTTTTTTCAGCCCCAACACCGCATAGAGCTGATCGGCCTGCAGCTGGGCGCCCTGGCCATCGGCGCGGGGGCCATCTGGGTGCTGCACAAACGCATACAGCAACACCTGATGTCGCCGTTAGCGCATCTGCGCCACTGGGCCATTCGCATGCGCAGCGGCAACCTGTCGGCGCGCATCCCGGTTCCCAAGAGCGGTGAGTTCGCTGAACTGGCCAATGACATCAACAGCCTGGGGGAATCCCTCAAGTCCCTCTCCCGCGAAATGGACATCCAGGTACAACGCCAGACCCAGCGCATTGCGCAAAAGACCCGCTCCCTGGAGATCCTCTACGACGTCGCCGCCAGCATGAACATGTCCATCGACCTGGACGACCTGCTGACCCGCTTCCTCACCACCCTGAAAGAGATCGTCGGCGCCGAGGCCGCCGTGGTACGCCTGGCCACCGAAGACGGACGTATGCGTATGGTCGCCTCCCTGGGACTGAGCGCCCGCACCATCGACCAGGAACGCTCCGTACCGGTGCAGCGCTGTCTGTGCGGCGAGGCCTTGTCCAAAGGGGCCATCCTCTGCCAACGGGATATCTCCCGCTGCGGCGAATATAACGACCAACCCTTTTTCCAGAACAGCGATATCGAAATGGTGGCCGTACCCCTGCAATACCGTGGCCGTAACCTGGGGGTTTACAATCTGTTCGTCGCCAAGGAGAACGCAACCATCGCCAGCGACGACATGCAGGACCTGCTCACCACCATCGGCCAGCACCTGGGCATGGCCATCGAAAAGGCCGCCCTGGACTCCGAGTCCAAACGCCTGACCATCATGCAGGAACGCGCCCTGCTGGCCAACGAACTGCACGACTCCCTGGCCCAGACCCTGGCCAGCCTGCGCTTTCAGATCCGCATGCTGGAACAGACTATTGGTTTGAAATCCACCGGCGCTGCCAACGAGGCCGCCAACATCAAGAGCGGCCTGGACCAGGCCAATGCCCAGTTGCGCGAACTCATCGCTCACTTCCGCATCCGCATGGACGAACGCGGCCTGATCCCGGCGGTGCAGGAACTGGTTAACCGCTTCGGCCGTGAGACCGGTATCACTGTTTATTTTCAAAACGAGGTGCGCGACCTGCAACTGCCACCCCACACCGAGGTGCAGGTGTTGCACATCGTGCAGGAGGCCATGGCCAATATCCGCAAACACTCCCAGGCGCAAACGGTACGCGTACTGCTGCGCAACGAACCGCGCGATCAGTTCCTGGTACTGGTGGAAGACGACGGCCTGGGCATGGACACCGACAAGGCCGCCCGCGGCAAACCCGGTGAACATGTCGGCCTGACCATTATGCAGGAGCGCGCCAAGCGTATCGGCGGTGAATTATTCATCGAAAGTGAACCGGGCGAAGGCACGCGCGTTGAACTGCACTTCGCCTGCGGCGAGTGCGTCGACAAACAAGCCAACGATACCTCGCAGCAACAAGTCACCATCCAACCCGATCCCCTGATCCGCACACGCCTGGGATCGGGACACTCATAAGCAAACGGGAAATAGTCATGCGCGTACTCTTGATCGACGACCACGCCCTGTTCCGCTCCGGCCTGCAAAGCCTGCTGGAGCGACAAGGCATCGAAGTGGTCTCTTCCGTCGGCAATGGCGAGGAAGGCATAGCCAAGGCGCGTGAACTGCAACCGGATATCATTCTATTAGATATACGCATGCCCGAAGAGAACGGCCTGGCGGTGCTCAAACGCATCGTCGCCAGCGACGACATCAGCGCCAAGGTGGTCATGGTCACCACCAGCACCGAAGATGAAGACGTCATCGGCGCACTGCGTGGCGGCGCACGCGGCTACTTATTAAAAGACATGGAACCGGAAGAGCTGATCCAGGCCCTGGGCAAGGCGCAGACCGGTGAAACAGTCGTCGCCCCCGAACTGGCCGGCGCCCTCGCGCGCGTGGTACAAGGCGGTGAACAAAAATCCCACCCCGACACCCCACTGGATGGACTCACCCCACGGGAACTGGAAATCCTCGCCCACCTCGCCGAAGGCCAGAGCAACAAAGTCATCGCCAAAGAACTGGGCATCACCGACGGCACCGTCAAACTGCATGTAAAAGCCATCCTGCGCAAACTCAAAGTACAATCCCGCGTCGAGGCCGCCGTACTCGCCGTCGAACTGGGCCTGGGCCGCAAGAGCGTTACCAGTTAAACGTGCCACAAAGTTATCAACTCTTTATTCATCTCAGCCGCCCCCGCCACATCAAAATCGGCGCCCTGGGCACCCACCACTTCCCCGCCGGCAACTACATCTACACCGGCAGCGCCAAACGTAACATCGATGCACGTGTTGCGCGTCATCAACGCAAAGAGAAAACACTACGTTGGCATATCGATTATCTGCTCAATGATCCCCATTGCAGGATTGTTAGTGTTGAGTTGTCTGATACTGCGGAGTGTTCATTAAATAAGGCGGTTGACGGGAAGGTTGTTGTGGCGCGGTTTGGGGCTAGTGATTGTCGGGAGGGGTGTGGGGGGCATTTGAAATTGGTTGGTGTTATGGAATCTGGCGGGCCGGAGTGAGTGTTGGTTGCGTCTCCGGCGGGGTTTGGAGATTGGTTCTATGGGAAAGCGGTGCTTGATTTTTGGGGATGGGTGTGGGAAAAAGTGCAATGTGGCCACGAACGACCTAACTTAGTTTTGTTTCGCTGCGCGAAGTTAGAATTTAATGCCGTTCTCGGACGGCAAGCCGAGTTCATTTTCTTTGTGCGGACAAAGAAAACGAACCAAAAGAAAACCGCCCCGAAGATGTCGAA
>DKAX01000173.1 GCA_002450975.1 Proteobacteria bacterium UBA6915 | reverse complement strand
ACCAACCCCACACAATGGCGTTTAGTCCTGCCTCTGCTGGAAGAGCTTGCTAGTGGCGACCGGCAGCAAACACCTCGCAGCGTATTCCTGGTGGGCGATAACAAACAATCCATCTACCGATTCCGTCGCGCAGATCCCCGCCTTCTACCCATGGCGCAACAATGGTTGCAAAAGCATCTTAATGGGCAAACCTTTACAATGGATACCTCCTGGCGTTCTGCGCCAGCCATAATCGATCTGGTCAATCGACTATTCCAGACTGCTCCCCTTAATCAATATATCAGTAACTTTCAACCTCATCAGACACACCACAAACAACTCTGGGGAGCGGTTACCCTGTTGCCGCTGGTGGCGAAAACGGCGCGAGAAAGGCAATCAGCGACAGAGCTGCGCAACCCATTGACCTGCCCACGAGAACAGGACGAGGAAAACCGCTACCTGCAGGAAGGTTTACTGGTAGCGAAAAAAATCCAGACTCTGGTTGAACAGGAGGTGTCTATCGGCCAGGGCAAGCAAGCCCGCCCCCTGCGCTACAGCGATATCCTCATTCTTAGCCGACGCCGCACCCATATCCAGGACTACCAGGCCGCGCTACGCAGCCTAGGCATCCCATATCAGGCCGCAGGCAAAGGGACACTGCTGGAAACCCTGGAAATACAGGACATGCTTGCCCTGCTGAAGGTTATCCTGGCCCCCCATACCGATCTCGCCCTGGCACAGGTATTAAAATCCCCGCTGTTTGCTTGTAGCGATCAGGACCTCCTCCTGTTGGCCTATGCTTCTGCCGGGGCCAACTGGACAGAAAAACTGCAACTATTGGCACAGCAGGCGCAGCTATCCGCCCCCCTGCTCAGGGCTGCGCGTCTGTTACCAAACTGGCAAGCGCTGGCGCAAACCCTGCCGGTACACGATCTGCTCGATACGATCTATTTCCAGGGTGAAATCATTCGACGATATCTGGCCGCTTTCCCGGGGCACCTACACCCACGCATACGAGGCAATCTGCAACGGTTTCTGGAATTGGCCCTGGAGATCGATGCAGGGCGTTACCCCAGCCTCATGGGCTTCGTCAATCAACTGGTCGAAATGGGCAATACCGATCAGGAGGCCCCCGATGAAACCGAAGAGAGCAGTGGCCAGGATAGGGTACGAATCATGACTATCCACGGTAGCAAGGGTCTGGAGGCACCTGTGGTCTTTCTGGTCGATTGCGCCGCC
This sequence comes from Proteobacteria bacterium UBA6915, assembly GCA_002450975.1. GTDB lineage: Bacteria > Pseudomonadota > Gammaproteobacteria > UBA6915 > UBA6915 > UBA6915. The sequence continues at coordinate 15,147 of DKAX01000173.1, read as the reverse complement.
GTTGAGCTTCCAGGAGAAAGCTACCAGCCTCTGGTAGACTGGCCCGCCGAGTCAAAGAAACCCGAACGCTTTCTCCTTACAGGCAAAGATTCCATCAGTCACTCCCTCCGTCAGCGCCAGGAACCTGACGAACAACGGGAGGCGGCCAACTTGCTCTATGTTGCAATCACGCGTGCTCGTCAAATGCTCTTTATCTCCGGCACGGAACCCAACAGAAGTTCCCAAGATAGCGTCAGTTGGTACCAACTGCTGCAACAACACATCGGCCATGATGGCAGCATCGCCGACAGCTCCCCTCCCCTTGACCAGACAAAGCCGGATCAAACGCCCGCGGGGAACTCACTAATTGCATTGACCAATCAGGCCATCCCCAGCCAATGGCAAAAACCTTTCCAGGCCCAACTTACAGCAGACATACCCCTCTCCCCCAGCACCATTACCAACGAGGCGGCAGACACCGATTCACAAGTGCAAACAAGCGATCTGTTTGCACGTCAGCGGGGCGTGGCCATTCACCGTGCCCTGGAACTACTGGGCCAGCGTCCGGAACTGACCAGTGAACAGTTGAACCTGCAATTATCCGGTGAGCTGGATACAGAATCCCATACCCCCTGGCTGCAAGAGGCTGTGCAGGAGGCAATAGCGCTCTTCAATCACCCGGATTACCGCTTTCTGTTCGACCACACATGCTATCTTCAGGCACACAATGAGATCCCGATCAGCTATAAGTTGGATGGTCGACTGGTCTATGGCCGTATCGACCGCCTTGTGGTCACATCCGACAACGTCTATGTTGTTGATTTTAAAACACAACGCAGCCAAGCCAATGCAGATATTTCCGAACTTGCCGCGCCCCACCTCAAACAACTGGATTGCTATATACAGGGCATACGTCAGATCTGGAAAAACAAGACTACAGTGGGATTGATACTCTTTACCCAGCACAGACTGCATTACCGTATAGAAGGTTGAATTAGCGCCGGCCTGCCTACAGATAAAGCCTGTTGCCAAAGAATACCGAGTCAGGAGATTCCATGTCACAATCCCCTTTTATCATCGACGTTGACGAGCAGACCTTCCAACAGCAGGTCCTTGACCAGTCAAACAAGGTGCCGGTGTTGGTGGATTTTTGGGCCCCGTGGTGCGGCCCCTGCCAAGCACTGATGCCGTTGTTGGCTAAATTGGCCGAGGCCTATCAAGGCAAATTCATACTCGCCAAGGTCAATAGCGATGACAACCAGCAATTATCAGCATCCTTCAACGTACGCAGCATTCCGACGGTCAAACTGGTATTTCAGGGAAAGATCGTAGCCGAGTTTGCAGGAGCGCAGCCCGAATCCTTTATACGTCAGTTACTGGATGAACATATCGAACGGGATTCCGATATCCTTGCCTCCACGGCCACGCAACTGTATGCCGAAGGAAAACACGCACAGGCCTTCAGCACCCTGCAACAGGCACTGCAATCCGATCCGGAAAACAAACGTCTTCCCCCGATGTTGGCGGAGCTTTATAGCCGCAACGGCGACTTCGAACAGGCTAAACAACTGCTGGAACAGCTGCCACTTGATCAGCGCACCGATCCGCATATCATTAAGCAACTGGAGCAATTGGAGTTTGCCATCATCGCCAGGCAGGCCGACGCGAATACTCTGGTTGCCCAAATCGACAACCAACCGGACAACTGTGACTTGCGCTACCAACTGGCTGCCCTCCTGGTGAGTCGTCAGGAATATGAAGCGGCCATGGAACAGTTCCTGGAAATCATGCAACGCAACCGCACCTTCAATGACGACGCAGGCAGAAAGGGCCTAATCAAGGTTTTCGATATTTTGAACAATCAGGGTCCACTGGTTGCACGGTACCGCAGCCGTATGGCGCGCTTGATGTTTTAGACGGGACTTCCACAAGCTGATCTGGTAATATCACGGCACTTCGACACATCGTATGACAAAAAGGAGAAGGCCGTGAAGAAGTTTGCATTGTTTACCACCCTGCTACTTTGTACAAGCGTTGGTTTTGGAGAGGATTTATCTTCACGCGATTTGCGTAGTGATTCGACCATAGGTGCCAATGTCCATTTCTCCCTGTCATCTCTGCCCATGCCAGGTAATAAGGGTGCATATGTCTACTATATCGCCAATGCGAAGTGGACCTTGGGTCTTGATTACAATAAAGCAGATATCCCGATTAAATTTTTTAAAATCAACTTGGGTGAGGTCGCCGAAACGCACTTGACCATGCAGGCCCGTCGCTTCATCGGCAATAGCTTTAACGTCATAATGGGCGCCGGCACCCGCAACCTGGAGGTTCGTTTACCTAGCAATCTGCTGGACTTGGCCTTAAAGGATTACAATGAAATAGCCACCCAGGTGGAGACGCGCTTTGTCCGCTTGGGTGTCGGCAACCAATGGCAGTGGAATAGGGGTTATACCCTGGCCGTGGACTGGCTGACTCTCAACATTCCCGTGAATGGCCAGGTCATTGAAAGCGCATCCAAATATGCCAGTGACAAGGACAACAAAGAAAAAATCTTGTTTATGGAAAGAAGCGCTGCCTGGTATCCCTCAGGCACATTATTACAATTGAATGCGGGTTTCATCTGGTAATAAAAAAAGGACCCTGCAAAGGGTCCTTTTTTTTACAATCTCGTTTTAATCAGATCTCCTGATCCAGATACTCCTTGAGCTTGGCGGCCGGTACATAACCTGGTAACACCTTGCCATTGGGCAAGACGATTGTCGGCGTACCGCGTACCCCAACCTGATCCGCCGCCGCCATATGCGCCTTCACCGGATTGTCACAGCTGGCATTTTCCACATTTTCTCCCGCCTTGGCCTTGGTCATGGCGGCATGACGATCCTTGGCACACCATACTGACACCGCTTTGAAATAGGAAGGCGTATTCTCTCCGGAACGCGGGAAAAACATATAGCGCACACGTATATCCAAATCGTTGATCTCTTTTATCTCCTGGTGCAGCTTGCGGCAATAGCCGCAATCGATATCAGTAAATACGGTTATGGTATGTTTGGCCTTTTTCGGCCCAAAAACAATCATGGACTTCTCATCGACGCCAGCGACAACCTTGGCACGCCCCGCCTCACGCTTGGTTTCGGTGAGATTCTTGCGGTTTTGCAGATCAAAGAGATCGCCCTGAATGAGGTAACGGCCGTCGGCACTGAGGTACAACACCTGAGCACCCAGGGTGACTTCATAGATATCCATACCCGACATTTTCGTTACTGAATCCACCGTCACGCCGGGCATGATTTCACTCAAGGTCTTTTTAACCTGTGCCGTCGCATCACCGGCTGCCTGTGCGTGTGCCAGCACCAAACTCGCCAACACGCCTAACACTATTCGCTTAATCATCACTGGTATCCGTAGTTAACTGACAAAGTCATTATTGGAAAGTAATACCCGGTATAAGTTCATACCCAGGCAAATGTTGCCTGGGGAGAGACGCCAAAACGGCAAGATCTACCGCCCCCCCCCCAAGATTGCCACCTATTCTACTGCAAAAGCTGCGCAATAAAAGTGACAAAATCCCTTAAAACCGTCCCTTTGCCAGACAAAAGCAGCTAGTGGGCCAACCATGGCACAGGCTGTGCACTTTCGCCAATAACCCTATCATCCTTGATTTATTGGACCTGTCATCATGAAACGTAAATCTAAGAAACCCAACAAACGTCAGGGCAAGCAACGCACGCGCTACGACTTCGCAACATTTGTCGGACTAAGCGCGGCTTTATTGCTAATTACCTTGGCTCTGGTTGCTGGTCCCAATCTGGGGCAGTTCGTTAATCTGCCCGCACTACTGATCGTCATGGGTGGGACCTGTGTGGTCACATTTATCAAATTCCCCATTACCCAGTTCTTTGGAGCCCTGCGCAGTGTCACCAAGGCATTCAGCTATCGCCTCGACTCACCAATCGACCTGATACGCAAGGCCACCCAGGCAGCCGATGTTGTCCGTCGTAGGGGACATCTGGCCCTGGAGTCCATTCCGATGAGCAACGCGTTTTTCAGCAAAGGCCTGCAACTCATTGCTGATGGCTACCCTATAGACTTTATTCGGCGTCTGATGGTGGAAGAGATGGAGTTGGAACAGGAGCGCAGTGAAATCTCGCAAAAGATCTTCCGTTCCATGGGGGACGCGGCCCCGGCATTTGGCATCATCGGCACAGTTATTGGTCTGATCGAAATGTTGGGCACAATGGCTGACCCGACTTCGATCGGTCCGGCCATGGCCTTTGCCCTGCTCACCACCCTCTATGGCGCGCTGTTGGCACACATGGTTGCCATCCCGATCGCCGACAAACTGGAAATTAACAATGCGCAGGAACGCATAAACAAATTACTGATTGTCCAAAGCATTACCTGCATCTACCATGGTCAACACCCACGGATGATGGACGAAATGTTGGAATCCTATGTAAACGCTGACGAGCGATTCAAGCAACCTGCAAATACCGCTCCGGCCGCTACCGCCCCGGCAAAAGAACACTATCGTAAGAGCGCCTGATCATGACTGCCTATGAAGCTCAACAGATGGCCAGTCAGCCAATAGTCAGTGTACGCGCGGGCCAGTTGGAGAAACGTCCTGTCTGGCGTTCTTCGGCGTGGTTGTTGTCCTTTACAGACCTATTAATGCTGTTACTCACCTTTTTTGTATTTTTGCTCTCGGTATCCGATATCAACGGCTCGCGTTACAAGAACTTTGCCGACCAAATGGGCAGCGCCTATGGCATTGAGGGCAAACAGGATATCGACACCTTACCGCAAGTTGATCTGGATCCGGATGATTCCAGTATCCCACCCTCAGATGAAGGTATTCAGAATACCCTGCACTATGAGATCGAACACAATTTGATCAAGGTGGAAGAGAGCAGCGCCCATATTGTCATCCGCTTCCAGGAGCACGTTGCCTTTGCCTCCGCCAGCGCCACTCTGGACAATGCATTTATCCCCACCTTAGACAAAATCAGTGAACTGCTGGCCGACTCACCAGGCACCATCACCATCATCGGCCACACCGATGACAGACCCATCGCCACTTTTCGTTTTCGTTCCAATTGGGAGCTGGCAAGCGCCCGCGCCGTATCGGTGGCCCACGCCTTGCTAAAAAATCCGATTCTTGATGCCAGACGAATTGTGATCACCTCCTATGGCGACAGCAAACCGCTGGTAATTAACGACAGTGAGGAAAATCGCGCCCTGAACAGACGCGTAGAAATTCAGATCGAAAAGATGACCAAGTTCGACAGCAATCAAATTCTCCGCGAAGAGACGCTGATCACCCCCGCGGGTGGTGTTTCGCGTGCAGATCCTTGAGTCGTTCACGGGCTATATGGGTGTAGATCTGGGTAGTGGACAAATCACTGTGTCCCAATAACATCTGTACTACACGCAGGTCAGCACCGTGGTTTAGCAAGTGCGTGGCAAATGAGTGTCTTAAGGTATGGGGAGATAATGATTTGTTGATCCCCGCACTATTGGCGTAGCGTTTAATCAAATACCAGAAAGCCTGTCGGCTCATCCCCTCCCCCCGGCGCGTGACAAATAAGGCCTCGCTCTGTCCTTGCGCGAGGAGTTCCGGCCGGCTACCCGTAAGATAGCGCTCCAACCAGATCACCGCTTCTTCACCCAACGGTACCAGTCGTTCCTTGCGCCCCTTGCCCAGTAAACGGATGACCCCCTGGCGCAAATTGATTTGATTTAGCGTCAGTTGAACGAGTTCGGATACGCGAACGCCTGTAGCATACAATACCTCAAGCATTGCCCGATCGCGTAAACCCAGATTCTCCTCGACCACTGGCGCACGCAACAAGGATTCCACTTCATCTTCACTAAGGCTCTTGGGTAAGGGTCGCCCCAACTTGGGTGCACTGATGCGGGCACTGGGATCTTCCGATATCCTTTTCTCCCTTACCATATACTGAAAAAATCGTCGTAGACTGGATACCAAACGGGCACCGGAACGCGGACTCATCCCCATTTGTACGCGTGCAGCCAGATAAGCCAACAGATGTTCACGCCTTGACGCCAATAATGATAGACCTCGCTGTTCTGACAACCAGACTAGTAAACCGGTCAGATCGGTGCGATAGGCATCCAGTGTATTGCGACTCAATCCCTGCTCCAGCCACAAGGTATGCACAAAGACCTCCAACAGGGAAAGCCCTTCCTGCATCTGCGAAGACAATGGCTCCGTGGTTTTACAGGACGGCTTGCTCATGCGCCAACAACCAACGTTTTATCTGCGCCTGGATGCCGTCAGTCGCGCCGCAATATCCCCCCAACCCCGCCGCGGAGACAACCCGATGACAGGGTACGACTATCGGAATGGGATTTGCCCGGCAGGCATTACCGACTGCGCGGGCGCTACTGCCCAGAGTCCGTGCCAGTTGCCCATAGGTGCGTACCTCACCAGCTGGAATATCACACAAGGCTTGCCAGACACGACGCTGAAATTGGGTTCCCTGTAGCACCAGGGGAACATCAAATCGCCAATGGGCATCATCAAAATAGGCCTGAAGCTGTTGGACTACCGACGGCATTTCATAATCAACTCGAACATTGTCACCTGCCGGCATATCTACAAAATCGATACTGCTCAGCTTGCCCTGAGTTAGAGTTACAGCCAGATCAACCGGTAACTTTTGGCCAAAGGGATTGCGCATGCAGACTTGCAAATCAGCCTCTCCCCCGTTTGCGCTGAATCAACAACAACTGCTGAATACTGCGCTGCAACAAGGCTTTGCGCCCGGGATCCGCCGCAACACGCAACAACTCCAGATAGACACTGCGTGCGTCATCGACAAACCCGGCGCTGGCCAACATCCCGGCGGCCTGGAATCTGGCGCTTTGCCCCCACATGTCCTGCCCATCTTCGCCTCCCCATAGTGCCGACTGCATATAAAGACGTGCTGCCTCCTGATAACGGCGCAAGGCCTTGAACGAGTCAGCCATCCAATAGTAAGCCTCACGCCGATGCTTGTGATCGATATCCTGTCGCTGCAGCAACTGTTCAAACAGATCCAGGGCCACCTTGTGTTGATCCACCGTCTGCAAGTCGAACAAAACTTGCAAAAACCTATCGACAAATTCTTCGTCCAATCTTTGGCTTGTATCCGCGAGTATAGCCTGCAGTATCATCACCCCTTGTCCATGCTGCCCTGCCATGACATGGATACGCGCCTGACGCAGGCGCCAGTCGAGTCGGTTTTCCTGTGCGACGGGCGGCGTATCCAGATCGACTATCAGAGCCGAGGCCAGCTTTAAATCATTGGCGGCGATGGCATCATCCAACAGTTCATAACGCACAATGGAAGGTATAGCCGTAGTCTCTTTGAAATGTTCGCTCTGCAAATATAGCCTATGCAGTATTGAGCGACCTCCCGGCAGCGATACCAAGGACTGGAACAGTTGCGCATGACTCTGTGAACGTACGTCACCATCCAAAGCCTTAAAGGCGAGATAGGCCAATAATGCCCTTGCCTGTACCGGTTGGCTTTCGCGCAGGGACGTTACCAAGGTCAACCAGGCTGAGTCATCCCCTTCCAACAACTGCGCCGTATTGGCCAAAGACTGGGCCAAGGAAAAATAGCTACTCCAAAGTTGATCAACGGAAAAGTGGTACAACCCGACCAACTCATTGTGACTGTCAGCGAGGGCGTTGGCCTGTTCCAGCGCCTCGATTTCCTGCTCCGGTTGCGCAGCGGCGTGGGCCGCCTCGACACACAACAGCAATAGCGCCAATCGATAACCTTTGTCTTCTGTCTGTGCTAACAAGGCCTTGGCCTGAGACCAGATCTTCGAACCCGACTTTTCACGGGCGCGTAATTGCGCCGTCAGGTAGTAGATGCGCGCCTCCAGTTGGGTCGTTCCCTCTAAAATAATGGCCGCCTCGGGCGCTCCATTTTGCCGCATCAGGACGCGGGCACGCATAATGAGCCATGCCTCATCGGTGTCACCATATTCCTGCTGATATTTCACCATGGCTGCGGCGGAATCCGTATAGCGCTCCTCTTGCAGATAGCTCTCGATAATCATACGCCGCCAGAGTGCGGTGCGATAAACCGCCTCACCATCATCTATTTGCCAGATCAAATCGGCCAGCAATCTGCGCGCCCTCTGCGGATCATTCAGCAACAGATGGAGCTGCGCCCCCTGTGTCTTGGCCCAGATCAAAAACCATTGCGGCAGCCGAGCTGGCAAAGCCTCTATCCGCCGCTCATATTCCTGCCAGCGTCCGCGCTGTAACAACAACTCCAGACGCAGTTCCTCCCATTGCAACCAGGAGGCAATATCTTGTGCAAAGGGTTTTTGCCGTGCATCGATAAGAGACATGGCCAAATCAGTGGCACCGGCCCTGTCCAATTGCAAAATCTCCTGCCTGTCCTGCGCCAGACACCAGGATGGCAACAGACAAAAGATCCCCAGTAGTAAACCTGCTCGTTTTTTCATCGTTATACTATACCTAGGTTTTACTCCCGACTAAAAATCGGACACAAAAAAAACGCCGTACAAAGACGGCGTTTTTCATTCTTGCGAACAGCGAGCCAATTAACCCAGCTTTTCCTTGATACGAGCAGCCTTGCCCTGCAGATCGCGCAGGTAGTACAACTTGGCACGACGCACATCACCACGACGTTTCACGCTGATATCCTGGATGGATTGGCTGTGGGTCTGGAACACACGTTCAACACCCTCACCATGAGAGATCTTACGGACGGTGAAGCTGGAATTCAGACCACGGTTACGCTTGGCGATACAGACACCTTCGAAGGCCTGCAGACGCTCACGATTACCTTCCTTAACCTTGACCTGAACAACGACGGTGTCGCCGGGCCCGAAATCAGGGACATTGCTCTTCAGCTGCTCTTTTTCGATTTGTTCGATGATGTTACTCATGACTATCTCCTGGGTATATGCCCACTAAAACGCTAATTTCCTTCATACTCACGGATGAATTCATCCAATAATGCCTGTTGCGTGGCGTCCAGCTCGACCTTTTCCAGCAGATCCGGCCTTTTCAACCAAGTCCGCCCCAAGGCCTGCTTCATGCGCCAACGCGCAATCTCTTTATGGTTGCCACTCAACAACACCGAGGGCACCCGTAATCCATCTATCTCCTCGGGCCGGGTATAGTGGGGACAATCCAGTATACCTTGTGCGAAGGAGTCCTGGGCCGCCGAATCTTCGTGACCCAAAGTCCCCGGTAACAAACGTGCCACCGTATCAATAACCACCATCGCGGCCAGCTCACCGCCACTGAGGACAAAATCACCGATGGACAGTTCTTCGTCTATCTCCGTGTCCAGAACACGCTGATCGACACCTTCATAACGCCCCGCCAGAAACACCAGATGATCGCACCTGGCCAATTCCTGCGCATAGGCCTGATCGAAGGTTCTGCCTTGCGGTGACAGGTAGATCGCTCGACGGCTCTTGGCAAACGTATACGCCTGCTTGGCTTCACGCAGTGCCGCCCGCACCGGTTCCACCTGCATCACCATCCCGGGCCCGCCGCCAAAGGGGCGATCATCCACGGTGCGATGCACATCCCGCGTGAAATCGCGGGGATTCCAATAGCCCAGGGTGAGAATCTGTCGGCTTATCGCCCGACCTGTCACCCCTTGCGCCGTTAAGGCGGCGAACATCTCCGGAAACAGTGTGACTACGTCTACTCTCATTGTCCGGTTTCCCGCCCGTTTCCTACTAGAACTCGGGATCCCAATCGACCCGGATGGTGTCTTGCGCCAGATCGATATCGACTATCACCTGGCCTGGAATATACGGGATCAAACGTTCCCGATCTCCCTGCACCACCAGCACATCATTGGCACCGGTTTCAATGAGATGATCCACCCTTCCCAGATCATCGCCGCTAACTGTCAGGACTCTCAAACCGATCAGTTCGGCCCAATAATACTCATCGGCCGACGTCTCAGGTAAAAGATCCCTGGGGATCGCAATCTCGGCGCCCAATAATTCGGCTGCCCGGTCACGATCGTCTATATCTATTAATTGGGCGATAATCCCTTTGCCCTGCGCCTTGCCGTTGTGCAATGTCACCAACCGCCAAGGCTCGTTACTCTCCTTGCGTACATACCAATCTCTATAGTTCAGGATATTTTCCCGCGGATCGGTATAGGAAAAAATTTTCAGCCAACCTTTTACGCCATAAAGGCCGGATATCCGGCCTAGTATGACGAACTCCCTGTTATCAGTCGCCAGAGACACGATTCTATGCCTTACACGACCGCACGGAGGCTGTCCCTAAGTCTGACGTTGCTTATGCAGCAGCCTGCTTGATCAGCTTGGCAACGCTTTCAGAGGCTTGCGCGCCCTGAGAAAGCCAGTATGTTACACGCTCGTTGTCCACGCGCAGGGCTTCAACACCCTCCGGCGCAACCGGGTTATAAAAACCCACGCGTTCGATATAACGACCATCGCGACGGGCGCGGCTGTCGGCAACAACAATGTGGTAAAAAGGACGCTTCTTGGCGCCGCCACGGGTTAAACGTATGGTTACCATCGGTTTATAAATCCCCTAAAAAGCCTTTATTTCGGAATCAGGTTCCGGAAAGGGGCGCATTCTACGCCTTTTCCAGACAAAATTAAATAGCAATTTCAACAAATACACCCTATTAACCTGCACCCAGAAGGACGCTCACCGGATTAAAAAGGCATCCCGGGCATCCCCCCAGGGGGCAGACGCCCCTTCAAGGCGCGCATCATCTTGGCCATGCCTCCCTTGGAGAACTGTTTCATCATCTTTTGCATCTGACTGAATTGCTTTAACAATCGATTGACGTCTTGCACCTGCACGCCCGAACCAGCGGCTATACGCCGTTTGCGTGAGCCATTTATGACATCGGGCTTGCGTCGTTCCAGCGGAGTCATGGAGCAGATTATAGCCTCTATACGCTTGAATTCCTTATCATTTACCTTTTCCTTGGCGACCTGGGCCATATTACCCATACCCGGTAGTTTATCGAGCAGGTTTGCCATGCCCCCCATGCGAGACATCTGCTGCAACTGCTCTCGAAAATCCTCCAGATCGAATCCCTTTCCTTTATTGAGCTTTTTCGCCAGCTTGGCAGCCTGATCCCGATCCACATGGCGCTCGACCTCCTCTACTAAGGAAAGAACGTCTCCCATGCCCAAGATGCGAGAAACCACACGATCCGGATGGAATGGCTCAAGTGCGGTACTCTTCTCGCCCACCCCCAGAAATTTGATTGGTTTACCAGTGATTTGCCGGATCGACAAGGCAGCCCCCCCACGGGCATCACCATCGGTTTTGGTCAGAATAACCCCAGTCAACGGCAGGGCCTGGTTAAAGGCCTGGGCGGTATGAGCAGCATCCTGACCAGTCATGCTGTCAACCACGAATAGGGTTTCCACTGGCTGAATGGCAGCATGGACACGCTGAATCTCAGCCATCATCTCCTGATCAATATGCAGGCGACCTGCGCTATCAATAATGACCACGTCCATACCATGACTTCGGCCATAGCTAACCGCCCCCTGGGCGATTTTCTCAGGTTGCTGGCCACTGTCACTGGGAAAAAAGGTCGCTCCAACTTCATCGGCCAACACACGTAACTGATCGATCGCCGCCGGACGATAGATGTCAACACTGGCTACCAAAACCTTCTTTTTGTCTCTTTCGATTAAACGCCGCGCCAGCTTGGCCACACTGGTGGTCTTACCAGCACCTTGCAAGCCCGCCACCAGAACAACCGCTGGTGGCTGCTGTGCCAGGTTTAATGATTCGTTTGCTCCACCCATCAGGCGGATCAATTCGTCATGGACCACCTTTACCAGAGTTTGACCGGGAGTCAGACTCTTAAGCACTTCTGTGCCAACGGCCTTATCCTTGATGGCTTCCACCAGTTCACGTACCACTGGCAAGGCCACATCCGCCTCCAGTAGGGCCATGCGTATTTCACGCAAACTTTCCTTGATATTGTCTTCGGTAATGCGACCCTGACCGCGCAAACGGTTCAAAGTCTGGCCTAGTCGCTCAGTAAGATTTTCAAACATGCAGCTACCCTGTCGTTTTGGCGGCCCAACTACCGGGCCAGGGGCAAAGAGGAGGGGATTATACCTCAAAAACCTCGCCGCCCAGAAGGCATTGCAGGGAACGGTTCTTGATAGCCTTGCGGCATTCGTCAAAGATGGCCTTTTCCTGGCCAGGCTTGGTGTGGGTGATATAAATCTGGGGATTGTGCTTCAGCTTTTGCAGGTCAGCAGCGAGGATATCCGGACAGTAGTGGCCCGCCTTGATGGCGAGTTCGCGATTATCGTTGGTGAAGGCAGACTCGACAATCAGCAGATCCAGGCCTTCATGGGCGTTGAGCGCCTGCCACAGCGAGTCATTGGTGCAGGTGTCGCCACTAAAGGCAAAAGAGCCAGTTTCGCTCTGCACACGGTAGCCGACACCGGGGACAATATGATTCACCGGTATCATCTCGATACGCCGTCCCTGTTTTAATTCCAGGGTAGCCCCAGGCGACATAGCCTCTATGCGCAGCACTGGCCGATCTGGATTGGGCAACTGGGTAAAATCGGGCCAGATTGCCCAATTGAACACATGCTTTTCCAGGGCCTCGATGGTTTCCTGACGGGCGTGAATAGTGATGGTATGGTCGATACGATCAAAAACGCTGTCGGCCAGCAGGGGCAACACAGCGATATGGTCCATATGGCTATGGGTTAAAAAGATATGCTCGATTTGGCACAATTGATCCAGACGCAGATCACCGACGCCAGTACCGGCATCGATCAGGATGTCGTGGTCTATCAACAAGGATGTTGTTCTCAGCCCCAAACCGGCGCCACCACTACATCCCAAGATCCGTAATTTCATTTGCGCTTTACTTTATTATCAAACCACGCGTTTGATGTTGTCCCCCGCAAACCATCAATTGTTTGCAGACCTGTGTATGGGCGTTTCCCCTAACGGTGTGCGGCCCTTCTAGATATAGCGTTAACCAATTGAATAACTTGACAATCACTTGATACTTTTTTTCAGGATAGCATGCCATCTTCAAATAGTGAGGAAATAGTAAGAAAATTGGCTCCATCTTGGTCACATTTTTTACCAATTCCCGGATTATTGTTACGCGCTTCGCTATTATCCATATTTTTTCTCTGAACAATAAAATTCCCCAACGGTTTTTTTTCCAGTGCGAAATATGCCATTATTCACGCTTTCATAAAATAACCACCAGACTATGACCAGCGGCATCGCCATCATCCTCTATTTATTCGTTGCAACCTACTTGGCATTTCGCCTTCTTGCCAAACGGGAAGCCGTCTCAGGGGTACCTAAGCTTCCCAAAGCCGTTTGGTTGACATTGGGGATAGTTGCCACCTTTGTCCATGCAGCGGCGATTCATGCCGACTTATTTACGCCTGCCGGAATGAATCTGTCATTTTTTAACGCTCTGTCACTAGTCTGCCTGCTGGTGGCCTGCCTGGTTCTGGTCGCTGCCATCCGAGCCCCGGTTGAGAATTTGGCCATAGCCCTGTTGCCCATGGCTGCGCTCACCCTTTTACTGCAAAAAAGCGTGGAACAACAGCATTTGATTTCGACAACCAATGCGGCCGAATTGGAATTTCATATTTTGACCTCTTTCCTGGCCTATAGTCTGCTGACAATCGCCGCACTCCAGTCGATGTTGCTGTATATACAGGATCGCCATCTGCGCAATAAACAACCTGGGGGATTCATCCGTGCCCTGCCCCCCTTGGAAACGATGGAAAACCTCCTTTTTCAGATGCTGGCGGTCGGTTTTCTCCTGCAAACCTTGTCAATGACCACTGGTATTTTCTACCTGGAAGATCTGTTCGCTCAACACATCGTCCACAAAACAGTCTTTTCCATCATGGCCTGGTTAGTTTTCGCCACTCTGCTCTGGGGCCACTGGCGACATGGCTGGCGGGGGCGCAAGGCTATCCGTTGGACACTCACGGGATTCACCTTGTTGTTAGTAGCCTATTTCGGTAGCAAATGGGTTCTTGAAATGGTCCTTCACCGCTAACCAGCTTTGAATATTCAATAAGTTAGCCCCCACATGGCCACGCACCCTTGACAAACCCTGACCAAGCTTTTATCTATTAACAATATGTATTAATCGAGGATAACGACTCCTTGGACGACGTCCCCATAGGTACGCTAACCGGCGTACTCATTTTCCTAATCATATTATCTGGTTTCTTTTCCGGCTCTGAGACAGGTCTGTTCAGCCTGAATCGATACCGGCTGCGTCATCTGGCGGAACGAAAAACACGCGGGGCCGCACAGGCGCAAAAACTGTTGCAACGTCCCGATCGTCTCATCGGATTGATCTTGCTGGGCAATAACTTCGTCAACATACTTGCATCCGCCATTGCCACAGTGATTGCGTTGCGACTATTTGGTGAATCGGGAATCGCTATAGCCACCGCTCTACTCACAGTAGTGATCCTCATTTTTGCTGAAACCGCACCCAAGACGCTGGCCGCGTTAAAACCTGAGCGTATTGCACTACCAGCCTCGTACATATTGGGCCCCTTGTTGAAAATCTTTTATCCGCTGGTTTGGATCGTCAATATCCTGGCCAATGGCCTGTTGCGCTTGTTAGGCGTATCCACTAACACGCATGGCCAACACCACCTGAGCAGAGACGAATTGCGCATGGTGGTTAACGAGGCCAGCACGATGATTCCTCAATCACACCAAACCATGCTGCTCAACATCCTTGATTTGGAGAAGGTCTCGGTAGAGGATATTATGATCCCGCGTAACGAGATCACCGGTATTGACCTCGATGACTCGTGGGACGATATCGCCCGCCAGTTGGCCAATAGCCAGCACACACGCCTACCGGTCTATCAAACGGATATCGATAACGTCATCGGTATCGTTCACCTTCGCAATGTCATTGGCCTGATCGGCACCACCGACAACGGCAAAGAACAGTTCAGCAAACTGGTGCGCGAAGCCTATTTCGTGCCGGAAGGGACCTCCCTGCATACCCAATTGCTCAATTTCCAACAACAGAAACGACGCATCGGACTGGTGGTGGATGAATACGGCGATATTATGGGACTGGTGACACTGGAGGATATCCTGGAGGAGATCGT
>DKAX01000115.1 GCA_002450975.1 Proteobacteria bacterium UBA6915 | reverse complement strand
TTCAACGACTCCCAGCGTCAGGCAACAAAGGATGCCGGTAAGATCGCCGGTCTGGACGTCAAACGCATTATCAATGAACCGACCGCTGCCGCCTTGGCCTATGGTATGGATAAAAAGCGCGGTGACTCCAAAATTGCGGTTTATGACCTGGGTGGCGGAACCTTCGATATCTCCATCATCGAAATTGCTGAGGTCGATGGCGAACACCAGTTTGAAGTGTTATCCACCAATGGTGACACCTTCCTGGGCGGTGAGGATTTCGATCTGCGTTTGATTGACTATCTGGCCGACCAATTCAAGAAAGAAAACGGTATCGATCTGCACAACGATCCACTGGCCTTGCAGCGCCTCAAGGAGGCCGCCGAAAAAGCGAAGATCGAGCTTTCATCCAGTCAGCAGACCGATATCAATCTGCCTTACATCACTGCCGATGCCAGTGGTCCCAAGCACTTGAACATCAAGGTCACGCGCGCCAAACTGGAATCCTTGGTCGAGGACCTGATCATGCGTACCATCGAGCCGTGTAAGACTGCCTTGCGCGACGCCGGTTTGTCGGTATCCGAGATCAATGATGTCATCCTGGTCGGCGGTCAGTCACGCATGCCGAAGGTTCAGGATGAGGTCAAAAATTTCTTTCAGAAGGAGCCACGTCGTGACGTGAATCCCGATGAAGCCGTAGCCGTAGGTGCTGCCATTCAGGCCGGCGTTTTGGGTGGCGAAGTTAAAGACGTGTTGTTACTGGATGTGACGCCGCTTTCCCTGGGGATCGAAACTCTGGGTGGCGTTATGACCAAGTTGATCGAGAAAAACACAACCATCCCGACCAAGGCCAATCAGGTATTTTCCACGGCTGATGACAATCAGACCGCTGTTACTGTGCATGTCCTGCAAGGTGAGCGCGAGCAGGCCTCAGCTAACAAGTCCTTGGGGCGCTTCGACCTACAGGATATTCCGCCGGCACCGCGCGGTGTACCGCAGATCGAAGTAACCTTTGATATCGATGCCAACGGTATTCTGCATGTTTCGGCCAAAGACAAGGCTACCGGTAAGGAGCAGTCCATAGTAATCAAGGCCTCTAGTGGCCTGTCTGACGACGAGATCGATCGTATGGTTAAGGATGCCGAGGCTCATGCCGATGAGGACCGTCGTTTCCATGAGCTGGTCGGTGCGCGCAATCAGGCGGAAAATATGATTCATGCCGTGCGCAAGTCCATGACCGAACTGGGTGACAAGATGGAGTCTGGTGAGAAGGATAAGATCGAGGCCGCCATCAAGGATCTGCAGGAGGCTCTCAAGGGCGAAGATAAAGACAAAATCGAGGAGAAGACCAAGGCCCTGACCGAGGCTTCTGCCAAGATGGCTGAGCGTTTGTATGCTCAACAAAAACCGGATGAAGGTGCCCAGGGAGCCGAAGCGGCCCAAGGTGGGGCTGCTGAAGCCGGCAAAGATGATGTGGTCGACGCCGAGTTTGAGGAAATCAAGGAAGACAACAAGTAACTATCGTTCACATGAGTAACAGCAGACAGGCGCGATTCACTTTGAGTGTTCGCGCCTGTCTGCTATAAAACGAATCGGAAGCGAAGAATAAGATGTCCAAGCGTGATTATTATGAAGTTCTGGGTGTTGCCAAGAACGCCAGCGAGGCTGAGCTGAAAAAGGCCTATCGTCGTCTGGCGATGAAGTTTCATCCTGATCGCAATCCAGGTGACAAACAGGCGGAAGATAGCTTTAAGGAAGCTAAAGAGGCCTATGAAATTCTTTCCGACGCGCAAAAGCGTGCCGCCTATGATCAATTTGGCCATGCCGGCGTGGATTCCTCTATGGGAGGCGGTGGTGCTGGTTTCGGCGGTGGTGCGAGTTTCAGTGATATTTTTGGTGATGTCTTCGGGGATATTTTTGGCGGTGGCCGCGGCCGTGGTGAACGGGTTTTTCGCGGTGCCGATCTACGCTACAACCTGGAACTGACACTGGAAGAGGCAGTAAAAGGTACTACGGCCAAGATTCGTGTTCCTACCATGGTGCATTGTAACGAATGCGGCGGTAGCGGTGCACGCAAGGGTGCTAGTGCCACTACCTGTCCTACCTGCGGTGGGGCTGGCCAGATTCGTATGCAGCAGGGGTTCTTTTCTCTGCAACAAACCTGTCCCCGTTGTCAAGGCAATGGCAAAATCATAGAGAATCCCTGTCCCGCCTGTCATGGCCACGGGGTGGTCAAGGAGCACAAGACCTTGTCGGTAAAAGTGCCTGCCGGTGTCGATAATGGTGACCGAATTCGACTTGCGGGCGAAGGGGAGGCTGGAGAAAATGGCGGACCTTCCGGTGATTTGTACGTGCAGATTAATGTTAAACCACACGCTATATTCACCCGTGAAGATAGTGACCTTTATTGCGAGGTGCCAATCTCTTTTGTCACAGCGACTTTAGGGGGAGAATTGGATGTGCCTACGTTGGGTGGACGGGTAAAGCTAAAAATCCCCGAGGAGACTCAGTCGGGCAAAATGTTTCGTTTACGCGGTAAAGGTGTGCGTTCAGTACGCGGTGGTTCTGTTGGTGATTTGCTATGCAAGGTGGTGGTGGAAACTCCTGTGAACCTTAGCAAGCGCCAGAAGGATTTGCTGCAGGAGTTTCAGGACTCTATGCAGGAGGGTGGAACACGCCATAATCCCCGATCTCACTCCTGGCTCGATGGGGTGAAGAAGTTTTTTGATGACATGAAATTTTAGGCCAGCAGATGACCAAGATTGTTATTACCGGTGTTGCCGGACGCATGGGGCGAAGCCTGGTTGAGGCTGTCGTCAGCACGGAAAACGCCCACTTGACGGGTGCTATTGCCAGAAGAGGCAGTAGTGTTGTCGGTGTGGATGCCGGTGAATTGGCCGGTGTGGGTCGACAAGAGGTAAAGGTAACTGACCAGGCCAAGGTGGCACTGGAACAGGCCGATGTGCTGATCGATTTTACTAGTCCTGAAACTACCATGGCCAATTTGGAGCTGTGCAGGCAGTCAGGCTGCAAGCTAGTGATTGGTACCACCGGATTGAATGATGAGCAAAAGGCTGCGATTGCCAGGGCCGCTCAGGATATAGCCATCGTGTTTGCGCCCAACATGAGTGTCGGGGTCAATTTATGTCTCAAACTTCTCGATGTGGCGGCACGGGTGATGGGGGA
>DKAX01000070.1 GCA_002450975.1 Proteobacteria bacterium UBA6915 | reverse complement strand
AAAAGCGTATCGAGGGTTCGAATCCCTCTCTCTCCGCCAAACAATAAAAAAGGGGGGCTCATCTGAGCTCCCCTTTTTATTGCTGTCATGTCAACAGACAGCTCGAAACCTAGTGCCAGCAATTGGTTCGGGCCGCGAAGTACAATTCACCGCCCTGACTACTCGGGCGGATAAAAGCCCCGGAAAAACCCGATGGCAGACCAATCGCTGAAAATCGCAAATTGCTCCAGCCGATGCCTTAACGCATCACGATCTGACCGCGCAATTCGCCCTTGGGGTATTGCTCAGAATGG
The DNA here is from genome assembly GCA_002450975.1 of Proteobacteria bacterium UBA6915. GTDB lineage: Bacteria > Pseudomonadota > Gammaproteobacteria > UBA6915 > UBA6915 > UBA6915. The sequence goes on along the minus strand of DKAX01000070.1, from coordinate 33,502 downwards.
ACCTGAAAATAGAGTCCCGACTGTAACAACTTTTCGAAGTCGTCCACTGACAGCGCCGTAAATTCCGGTATGACATAGACGCCATTCCCTTTATCTTCCAGCGTTACCACAACCTGCCCATTTTCCCCAGTGCCGCCACGGTGAATATGCGCCTTGGTAGCCTTGATATTACTCACTTCCAAGCGACCGCTAATTTCTCGGGAGTCTTTGTCCAGGGAGAGCATAGCTTTACCAGTGGCGCTGCTCGCGACCGGCGGGACGCTTTGGCTCCCCTCCAAACCTACCTTGATGCTTTGCCTACCTTCAGTAGCGCCCGGCGTGGCACAACCTAGCATTAATAAGGAAGCTGTAGCTACCAGTGTCAAGCCAAGAAAGAGCCCCTTTCCATACCTGTTTATCATTGAATGTCTCCTCTTTTGTGATTCATGATATTCGACATAGAGACAAACACCCGACTAGAGTGGATATTCCCTACAGAATCATTTTTTTCTCTGTTCATGGGCAACGATCAGACAAGACAAAGTACGCATCGGATATCGCGCCATTGAAAGGAGTAATGTTTAACAGGAAGTACCGACTATCAGCGGTAAAGACAAGAACAAAGGTGGATGACGCATTGGTGTAACAGGTGCTTTGGTTATAACTTTACAATCTTCTCAGCCTCTTGAACCCAGGACATCGCGTCAGCAATATCATGAAATACAAAAAAGTTCTGCCCCTCCCATTCACTGACGGTTTGATACATGCGTGCCATACCAAACTGCAGATCCGTTTTCGCCACCAGGGCGCGCCGAATCCCCTGTCGGATCAGTGAGCCTGTGGAAAGTCCGCGCAGGCGATCAAAATCCAGATTGACATCTGTTACGCCGGTCAAATCGTCTATGGAATGCAGATTGGGATTAAACCGGGGGTCGGCAAATACTCGCTTACGCAGGTTGACTATGTCATCCAAAGTGATGAAACCACTGTAGTAAGAGACAATCAGCTGTTTCTCGGGAAATATCTGGTAGTCAATAGCCATAGCCACCCCAGGATCAGAATTGGAGTCAGTGGAAATAAACGGGATTCCTTGCAACGGCCTGTCGTGCTCCCAACAAATCAAATGGCCCCCAACCAATTGATTAATAATAGCAATATATTAGTGTTTTGAAGCTTTCACAAGCACCAGCGTACCCTGACCAACGAATTCGTCGCCCGTATAAGTACAGCGTTGACTGAAATTTACACTCGCCAATTTGCCCGCACCAGGGGATGAAACCATGATAGAATGCGTCGGTAGCTTGTGTCGGTCCCCTCGCAACGATAGGTTGCGAACCCCGTCAGGCCCGGAAGGGAGCAGCGGTAGTGATCGATGCGTGTGCCGAGGCCAGGCTGGCGCGAGCTACCTTTCACCTATTCCAAACTTAATCCGTGGAGGCCTCTTTGTCCCTATGAGCTATCAGGTATTGGCGAGAAAGTGGCGGCCAAAGACCTTTGAGCAGATGGTGGGACAAGAACACGTCCTGCGGGCGCTGATCAATGCTCTGGATAACAATCGCCTCCACCATGCGTTCTTATTTACCGGTACACGCGGCGTGGGCAAGACCACCATCGCCCGCATACTGGCGAAGTCCCTGAACTGCGAGCAGGGAATCAGCTCCAAACCCTGCGGCCAATGCAGTGCCTGCCAGGAGATCGATGCCGGCCGGTTTGTCGACCTGATCGAAGTGGATGCCGCCTCGCGCACGAAAGTAGAAGATACCCGCGAATTGCTGGAGAACGTCCAGTACGCCCCCACACGCGGTAACTACAAGGTCTACCTGATCGACGAAGTACACATGCTCTCTAACCACAGTTTCAACGCCCTGTTGAAGACCCTGGAAGAGCCACCGCCCCATGTCAAATTCCTGTTGGCCACCACAGACCCGCAAAAACTGCCGGTCACGGTGCTGTCACGCTGCCTGCAATTCAATCTAAAGCGCCTCCCCCAGGAGGTAATTCAGAAACATCTGAACCATGTCCTGACTCAGGAAAATGTCCCCTTCGAAGCTGGTGCCGTCGGGCAGATCGCCCGTGGCGCTGACGGTAGCATGCGCGATGCCCTCAGTCTGCTCGACCAGGCCATCGCCTATGGTTGTGGCGAGTTGAAGGAGGGTGAAGTCAGCACCATGTTGGGCACCGTACAACGCAGCCAGGTGTTCAATCTGCTGTCCGCTCTTAGTCGGAATGACGGCCCGCAACTTATGGCGGTTTGTCACGAACTGGCACAGCTGTCACCTGACTTCGCCGCCATACTTGCGGAACTGACGGCAACCCTCTATCAGCTGGCACTTGTGCAGGTAGTCCCCGACGCGCTGGATACACAACATCCCGATTACCCTGCACTGAAATCGCTGGCTGACACAATCTCCGCCGAAGATATCCAGCTCTATTATCAAATCGGCCTATTAGGGCAAAGGGACTTTCAATGGACCCCGGATGCTCGCACCGGCCTGGAGATGACTCTACTGCGAATGCTGGCCTTCAAACCCGCACCTACATCCGGTGAACGGCAGAATCCAAGCAATCCCGGCGGCGAACATCGTGCTACCTCCCAAGCGACTGCCGGTAGTGGCAGTCAAGCAGCCAGAGCCATACTGCAGGATATAGGTGCAACCAACCGTGCACAGCAGCCCCCCAAATCCAACATCCAGCCACCCGCACACTCTACGCCGGTGACACCAGCGCGGCCAGCACCAGCCCCTGTCGCCAACCGAACGAATGGAACAACACCTCCCCCAGCACAGCCCGTTGTAAAATCGGCAGCGGCTAATAGTGGAGGTGTAACAATTCATGGAAACGATAAAAGCTGGTCCAAAACCATAACCGAGCTCAATCTCACCGGCTTGGCACGACAACTAGCCATGAATTGCTCACTAAAACGCCACGATGGCAACACCTTGCAGTTGGAACTGGCGCCGGAATCGGCCAGCCTGCTCAATCCCAACTGGCAAAACCGCCTGCAAGAGGCCTTGCGTTCCTATTATCAGTTGCCGATCAATCTGCAAATAACCATCGGACAGACTGGCCAGGCCACGCCGCAAGCGATACATATCCAGGAACAGAGTGACCGACAACAGGCGGCAGTGGACGCTATCGAAACCGACTCTAATGTGCAATCACTGCTGAAGACCTTCGATGGCTCCATTACCCCGGACTCTATCCGGCCAACCGGCGAAAATTGACACCGGACTGTGCGCCGTCCGCCGGGCGGTTTATAATGCCGATCCATTTACCCGAACCAGAGACAAAGGTAGAGCAATGAAAGGTCTTTCCAATCTGATGAAGCAGGCCCAGCAGATGCAGGCCAATATGCAAAAGGCCCAGCAGGAACTGGCCAGTCTGGAGGTTACCGGACAGTCGGGGGGCGGCATGGTCAGCGTCCTTATGACCTGTAAATATGACGTCAAACGGGTCAGCATCGATGACAGTCTCATGAAAGACGATAAAGAGATGCTGGAAGACCTGTTGGCAGCCGCCGTCAACGACGCCGTACGCCAGGTGGAAAAACAGACCCAGGATAAGATGTCCGGCCTCACCAGCGGTATGGGTCTGCCCCCCGGTTTCAAACTCCCCTTCTAAACCCATGGCCCAAAGCCCCCTGATCGGTCGTCTGATCGAGGCGTTCCAATGCCTGCCCGGTGTCGGCCCGAAATCGGCGCAGCGCATGACCTATTATCTGCTGGAACGCAACCGCCAGGGGGCCAACCTGTTGGCCGACACTCTGCACGAGGCCGTACAAAACATTGGCAACTGCCAACGCTGTCGAACCCTGAGTGAGCACCCCTTGTGCCCGACCTGCAGCAACCCGGCGCGCGATGCCAGTCTGCTCTGCGTAGTAGAAACACCATCGGACATGCAGCTTATAGAGCTGGCCACCGGATTCAAGGGACGCTATTTCGTTCTCATGGGTCACCTTTCGCCGCTGGACGGTATCGGTCCTGAGGAAATCGGCATGTCCGACCTGGAGAAAATATTCGCCGAAGGTCAGGTACGTGAAGTCATTCTGGCCACCAACCCAACCGTGGAAGGTGAGGCCACTGCACATTACATCAGTGATATGGCCCACCAATACGCGGTGCGCGCCACACGCCTGGCCCACGGCGTTCCCCTGGGGGGGGAACTGGAGTTTGTCGATGGCGGGACCCTCTCACACGCCTTTTCCAGCCGCAAAGATCTGTAACCCGTTTCCTTCGCCTAATTAGCCAGTTAGCCGGACTTCTTCACCTGACCGACTAAAGATTCACCCCTGTTTGCCGACACTTGTTTATCCGTAAATCATAGGTCGCAAAACGCAATATATGGCTGAAAAACCCAAAATGGACATCCACTCAGCCTCGCAGGACGAGATCGTGGTGCAATATGCCCCTCTAGTAAAACGTATTGCCTATCACCTGGTGGCCCGGCTGCCCTCCAGCGTCACGGTGGATGACATGATCCAGGCGGGAATGATCGGCCTGTTGGAGGCCTCGCGTAACTACGACGCACGTCAGGGGGCCGCCTTCGAGACCTATGCCAGCATCCGTATACGTGGTTCCATGTTGGATGAACTGCGCAAAAACGACTGGGCGCCCAAGTCAGTGCATCGCAAGATCCGCCAGGTGATGGAGGCCGTACGCAATATCGAAAATGAAAGCGGCCGTGACGCCCGCGACGAAGAAGTGGCCAAGGCCATGAATCTCTCTTTGGATGAATACTATAAAATACTGCAAGACGCCTCCATTCTGCGTATATTCAGTTTTGACGAACTGGGTGTTGACGAAGATGTCATCGGCGACGATATGTCCGAACACCACCCCAGCCCACTGGATGACATACAACGTTCGGATTTCAAAAGTAAACTGGCAGACGCCGTAGCCTCATTACCGGAACGTGAAAGGCTAATCATTTCTTTGTACTATGACAATGAATTGAATTTAAGAGAAATTGGCTCTGTATTGGGTGTCAGTGAATCGCGCGTCAGCCAGTTGCTCAGCCAGGCCTTGATCCGTTTGCGTTCACGCATGAGTGAATGGCGTTAAACCCTGCACATCTGGCCACAATATGGGTATAATCACCGTCCGGGTGAGACTTTCGCAAATCAACGCAAGAATGAAAACCAAACATTTTTTCAATCAGACGCCCCTCTACGAAGATAATTATCGTCGCTTCATGCTATTGGCACCGGAGATGCAATTCCTGTCCCGCAACGCGCACAAATCTCTTTGTAATCGTCGCCGTTGCCACCTAGTCATCACCGAGCAAAGCAAATTCACAACCACAGTCTCTTTACTGGTGTCCTTGTTTGATCTGGCAGACACATACCAAAAAAACCCTGAACTTTCGGTCCGTATCTACCACGACGCCAAGGTTGCGGAAGTCATCGGCGCACAAAACCAACGACATTTTCTGGCCAATAATAGCTACCCCAATGAACGCATGCATCTCCCTGATGAAAAACATCAGTTAAATCGTTTTCTGGGAGAATTACTGGAACACCTGACCCGCCTCGGCGTCGCTCCTTATATGACTCCGCAACAAGTGTAGCCACTTTTAATGATTTTTTGCAAAGCCCTACATAATAAGTTGCTGCACTTAAAGTTATATTTACATACAATAGGTTACGCTCCGACACCATGAAAGTTGTTTCTCATGTGAGCGCATTTGCAAATGCGAACCACCATGCACAACTGTAAAGCGTTGTCGACACACGCCGCTACCCGTTCTACCAATATGAAAAAATCGGTATAAGCCGTCATGCTAAACAACATTTTATATGTGGAAGACGAACCTGACATCCAGGAAATAGCCAAACTAGCCCTGGAAACCCTGGGAGGTTTCACTGTCAAGATCTGCGGCAACGGCGAACAGGCAATACGTGAAGCGCCCAGTTTCAAACCTGACCTAATCCTGATGGATGTAATGATGCCTGGCATGGACGGACCTACTACACTGCAAGAACTGCGTAAAAACGCATCCCTAACCAACACACCGGTTATATTCATGACGGCAAAAGTTCAGGCTCACGAAGTGGAACACTATATGAGCATTGGCGCAATTGAGGTCATATCCAAACCTTTCGATCCTATGACTCTATCAGACAAAGTAAAAACCATCTGGGGACAGTACAAACAAGTCTGATTTCTAATAGGCCTGATAATTGGCCTGCACAGGGATTGTAGCCATCTATGAACCAAGCTGTACAAAACATCGATGACGCTCTGAAAGAGCTGGTAAATAATTACGTAAACCATTTACCGGCCAAGCTCGTGGAAATCCAGTGGTTATTAAAAACAGTCATCAAGGAAAAGCTCTGGCAGGAACAAGCAGCCAAGGACTGTACACGTTACATCCATAATCTCGCAGGCTCAGGCGCCACCTTCGGTTTCGAACACATCAGCACTCATGCCAAAAACCTCGAAAAATTACTGAACAAATTCATTGAGGACAAAAAATGCCCAAACAGTGAGGAAGAGAGCACAATAATAAAATTATACAACAATTTAAAAAACTCCGTCACTGAACTCAAAAAGAGCGAACCCGAACCAAAAAGCAAAAGCAACAAGCCAGAATTCGCGGAACGAATCCAACAACACGACTCCATCAAAAATTCATTATCTCAAACTACTCATAGTGTAGAAATCCTATCTGACTCCATAACAGAAGCCAACATCATCGCCAAACAATTACAGACCTTCGGTTACCTGGTACGTGAACACAAAAACCTGGAGAGCCTCTACGCCATACTCAATTCACAACCAGCCGAAGTCGTGATAGCTGACATTCAATTCTTCAATAAAAACAACCAACGTTATACAGAAAATGCAGCCATCGACTGGCACAATACGAATTTGATTCTATTATCAAATGCCAACGACATTCATACACGCCTGGAAGCAATCCATGCCGGAGCACGTTTCTTTATCCAGAAACCCGTCGACACAAATATCCTCGTGCAAAAAATCGACAGTATCTACAGTCCGGCCGGCGAAGATCCATTTCGCATATTGATCGTCGACGATTCAGCCAATCTATCGGAATATTTTGCACTGACCCTACAAGGGGCTGGCATGAACCCCATGATAATCAATAATCCCTTAAAAATAGATCAGGCCTTGATCGACCACAACCCCGATTTGATACTTATGGATATGTACATGCCGCAATGTACCGGCATGGAACTGGCGCAAGTCATACGCCAACAGGATGCCTATGTCAGCGTACCCATAGTCTATCTATCTGCCGAGACACGTACAGAAAAACAGATAGAAGCCATGAAACTCGGAGCGGACGATTTTCTCACCAAACCAATACAACCGGATCATTTGATTTCAGCGGTGTCAAGCCGCGTCAAGCGCTATCGTATTCTGCGCTCTTTGATGGTACGTGACAGCCTGACAGGTCTACTTAATCATACCAGTATCAAAGAAAGACTTGAGGCTGAAATAGCCAGAGCGTATAGAGACAAACAACCGCTGTCTTTCGCGATGGTCGACATAGACAATTTCAAATCCATCAATGACCGTTACGGCCACCCAATCGGTGACAGAGTAATTGTCAGCCTTTCGCAATTATTGCGCCAAAGACTGCGCAGGTCTGATAGCGTAGGTCGCTATGGCGGAGAAGAGTTCGGCATCATTTTGCCTAATACCAGCGAAAAAAATGCAATCCAAGCTATGGAGACCATTCGCAACCTTTTTGCCAGCATCGTCCAGCAGTATATGGATGATACTTTTAGTGTGACCTTTAGCTGTGGTATTGCCAGCTCCGAGGATTTCGACAGTGCTTCCCGTTTGACAGAGGCAGCGGACAAAGCTCTATATGAAGCCAAACGCCAGGGAAAAAACCGCGTGGTTACCAATAAAAACGCCGATGGGTATTAGCCATCGGCGCTCGAAGCCCCAAAAGTTGACGTCGCGTTTTATACGCAACCTGTGGGCTTGGGCAATCCGCCATATTTAGTGATTGGCTTCATCGGACCGGTCATCCAGATTTCAAACAAGACCTTTTTGTCTTCACCCAGATAACTGGCAAATTTACGTATTGGCGGGACCACACCAAATGTATCGAAATATTCGCGCGCCTTCAGGATATGACCCCAGCGAACATCATCCAACTCCAGGCCATCCTCAGCGGCCATGGCCCGGCCGATATCCTCGGACCAGCTGCTCATATCGGTGAGATACCCATCACCATCACGATCAGGAATTTGCATATCCTTAACCTCTTGCTTTATCAATAACTTATAAATAAAAAGGACTAACCTTTTACACCCAAATCAGGACAGATTAAAGTATACCTGTGTATTTTTGTCAAGTATTTTCTGCCCGGTCGTAAGTCAGACACCATTGTTCACAGTAGCAAACCGATTTTCCTCTGCGTCAAATATCAAGTACGGCCGATTCCAGATAAAAGGTACTTGAAATGAGCGCTGACAATGCCCGACAAAGATTCAATCCGCAAACTTGCCTTGTGCTACACGCTTCTGACCGTAGCAGCCTGCACTCCACTACAGGATGAGACAAGCATTCTTCAAAACAATGAAAACGCACTGGCTGAACGCGTAAGCTACATGAATCGAATAATTTCTATAGATACGAACGATATCGGTAGTCGGGCTTCATTTCTCTCCGGCAGCGACGAATTGACACTTACTTTGGTCGCCGAAACCACCCCTCCCAGTTTCAGAGGCATCACACTCCAGGCAAACGAAGTGGTAGTTCGTGGACACCTGGCCTATGTGGGTTACAACGTAAAAGGTGAGACCTTTCTCGGCTCAGTGGATATATTCGATATATCTGACCCTAGCCGGCCCATTCTGGTATCCGGTATCATTTTCACCGATACCGACATCAATGGTATCGGCGTTTATGGTGACAAGCTCTATCTGGCGGGAGCGAGCGAAAGTATTGATTACTCGACTCCAGCCATTTTACGCATTATCGATCTGGAAGGCGGTAAACTAACTAACCGCATTCGGAATTTGGACCTGCCCAGCTACGCGGCAACAGACGTTGATATCTTCGGCGACTTGATCTACGCCAGCTCTGGTGCTGAAGGGGGCGCCATTTCCGTCTACAAGCGAAACGACCTGACCCTGTACCAAACAATCGAGATAGACGACGCCCGCGGTGTCGATGCCGACTCGGGAAATATTGCTGTAGTGAAAGGGACCAACGCCGGTCTGACTGTTTTTGAACCAGATACCGGCCTGGCAAAAGCAGAATTCAGCTACAACGGGGCCACAATACCCAACTCCAAGTCCACTATCGAAATCAAGCAAGGTAAGGCAATATTGGGACTGGGTGACGGCGGCACGCAAATAGTCTGCCTGAGCGATGGTTCGGTCATTGCCAGTTTACCTCAGATCGAACAAACTGGATTGGACAGCTCCCTCTCAGTGACAAACGCAGCGACTGCATATAGACGGGGGATTTTTATCGCCAGCGGCGAGGCTGGCGTCTACGTAGCCTTGTCAGACAGCAATTTCAACGCCAACGCCTGCCTAGTCAATAACCTGCATTTAATTGGAAAACTCGTATTTGATGATTTGCAGTCTGTGAATCACGTAACCTACCGCGCGGATCTGTTGTTTATCGCGACAGGCCTTGGCGGCCTGAAGATTGTCACTGTCTCGATCAATAACAGCTCACCCGATGGTGACGACACGATAGATAATGGCCCATGATGAGCAACCACTCAGCAAATACGCGGCAACGGATCTGAAGACAACCAGTCGACCAGACGTATACCACCCATAGTCGTGCGCATGAAAACGAGTTGACGCGGATCTTCTACCACCTCACCAATAATTGCGGCATCACATCCCAAAGGATGGCTACGCATGGCGTCGACAATTGTTGATGCATGCAGACTTGGAACAATCGCCACCAGGCGCCCCTCGCAGGCAATATTGAGCGCATCCAATCCCAGGAGCTCGCATACTGCGCGCACGGGCTCTCTCACGGGAATGTGTTGCTCATCCAGCAATATGCCCACACGAGACTGCTGACACAACTCGTTCAGTACAGCGGACAAACCGCCCCGCGTGGGATCACGCAAACAGTGAATATCCGTGCAGACCTCTAGCATCCGGGCTACCAGGGTATGCAAGGCGGCACTGTCCGAAACTATATCACCGACAAAATCCAGGTTCTCGCGACTGGCCATTATGGCAATACCATGTTCGCCCAAGGTTCCGCTGACAATCACCTTATCTCCCACGCGGGCGCGGGAACCGCTGATATCAATAGCGTCGGCTACAACACCTATGCCGCTGGTATTGATGTAACAACCATCGGCCTGACCTCGACGGACGACCTTGGTGTCGCCGGTTATAACTGCCACACCGGCATCGCGCGCCGCCATCCCCATGGAGGCCACGATACGTTCCAGGTCTTCCAGCGGGAACCCCTCTTCAAGAATGAACCCGGCGGAAAGATAGAGCGGTCTGGCACCTGCCATGGCAATATCATTGACGGTGCCATGAACTGCCAGGGAACCGATATCACCGCCAGGGAAAAACAACGGTGTCACCACATGACTATCCGTGGTCATCACCATGCGTCCCGAACTCACCGGAAAACAAGCCTGATCGTCCTGTCTACGCAGCCACGGATTATCAAGGTGACGATAAAATATCCGTTCGAGCAACTCGTGCATCCGCCTGCCACCACTGCCATGGGCCAGTTCCACCACACCTGTGACGCGAGGGTGAACGGATGACTCACCTGAATGATTCATACTGTTACTTCCTGCTCATGACGGGCATAGCGATAACAGGCAGCACAGGCGCCTTCGGAGGAGACCATACAGGAACCCAATGGGTGTTCCGGCGTACACGCTGTAGCAAACACTTTACATTGCTGGGGCTGCGCTTTGCCGGTTAAGACTGAGGAACAAATACAGGCCTTGTGGTCCCACACCTCGGTCAACGCCAGACCGAATCTTTGCACGGCGTCATAGCCCGCAAACTCCCCGTTTAATGCCAATGCACTGCTTGGGATGTCGCCAAGTCCCCGCCAACGAAAACTCCCCGCCTGGGCAAAGACCTTCGCCAGCATCTCCTGGGCCTGCTCACTTCCGGAGAACGAGACCACCCGACTATATTGATTCTTGACCACAGACTTTCCTTCATTGCACATAACCAGCAAATAGTAGATCGACTGTAGCAGATCCAAGGGTTCAAAACCGCAGACAGCCAGGGGGCGGCCAGTAGCGGTGGCAATCTTCTCAAAGCCTCCACTACCGATCACTGCGGCCACATGACCGGGTGCGACCACACCGTCGATCACAATCTCGGTATCTGACAAAACGGTCGCCATCACGGGCGGCGTCAATACATGATTACAATAAACAAAAAAATTTTTCAGCCTCTTTGTCCGGGCCTTCCACAGGGTAACAGCGGTCGCCGGTGCCGTGGTTTCAAAACCAACAGCGAAAAAAACCACCGACTTATGTGGATTGTCGCGCGCAATGGCCAAGCACTCCAGTGGCGAATAGACCATACGCACATCGGCCCCCTGTGCACGTGCGCGCGCCAGGGTCATACCTTCGCCAGTTGGTACACGCATCATGTCGCCGTAGCTGCACAATATCAGATCGGGCTGAGTAGCCAGATCGATTGCCCCCTGCAGGCGACCACTGGGCAGCACACATACAGGACACCCGGGGCCATGGATCATACGCACGTTTTCCGGTAGTAAATTTTGCAGTCCGTGGCGATAAAACAGATGGGTATGACCGCCACAAAACTCCATCAGACGATAGGTTCTCCCTGGATCACTGACCTGGGCAATGGCTCGCGACAGTGAACGCGCAAGTTTCGGATTACGAAATTCATCAACGAACTTCATGACCGCGCCGCCATGTCAGCTAACAATGATAAAGTCGCCTGCGCCTCACGTGCATCGATGCGACTGATGGCGAAACCGACATGAACCAGCACGTAGTCACCCACTTGTAAGCCCGGCAGCAGGGTAATACTAATTTGTTTAGTGATACCACCGACGTCTACGGTAGCTGTGTCTGAATCAAGTATTGCAACGACACAGGCAGGAATGGCCAGACACATTACAGTGTAACTCCTATTGGTGCACCTGCGCCCGTCTGATAACCATTTACAGATGCGGCCAGATGTTGTGCAGCCACCCAAGCCTGCCCGAGGGAAATGGCGCTGTCGTCTACCGATAACCTGGCCGGCAAGACAACGCGCAACCCTTCGGCGGCAAGTCCCGCGAACAGACCACCACGTAAAAAGGGGTTGTGATAGCAACCGCCCGCCAGCAATACTTTGCGTACGGTATACTCGCTACAGGCCTGCACCACCCAATCAGTCAACGCAGCAATCATGGTACCGTGGAAATAATCGGCACCGGTGCGGGCGTCGCACTGCAGAAGAAATTCAAACAGGGGCAGAAGATCGAGCTGACCGTCGACAATGCGCCATCCTTGCGCGTACACCCGCGGATGTCTGACCAAGCACTGTAATTGCACTGCGGCCGATGTCATCCCCAACCTGTTTTCATGACACACGCCAAGGAGAGAGGCTGCGGCATCGAACAGGCGTCCGCAACTGCTGGACAAGGGCGTGTGCACGCCGCGCCTCACCAACAGAGCGATATCTCCAGCGTGAAGTCGATCTCCGTAACGCCGCTCGACCTCATTATCCCGGCCCAGGCGGGACAACACGGCCAACGCCATACGCCAGGGTTGCAACGCCGCCTTGTCGCCACCAGGTTGCGGCAATGGCAGCAATCCGCCAATGCGCAGCATGTTTGCCCCCTCAAGCCACAGCAGCTCACCGCCCCAGGCCTCACCGGTCGGTCCATATCCATAACCGTCCAGGGCCAAACCAATCACCGCGCCACTGACACGTTGCTCAGCCATAACTGATGCGATATGGGCATGATGGTGTTGCACACCAATTGCCGGAATCTCCAGGCTGGCGGCAAAACGCGTCGCGTAAAAATCCGGATGGAGATCGTGAGCAACCGCCACAGGCGATACGGCCAACTCCTGTTGCAGAGAGTCCACTGTCTGATGAAATTTTTCGATGGCGGAGGGCGAGTTCAATGCCCCTATGGGAGCGCTGACAAAGGCCTGATTGGCGCGGGTCAGGCAAACCGTATTTTTTTGCTCCGCCCCCAAGGCCAGAACAGGCGGTAGTTCGCGATTCAAGTCAATACAAAGGTAATTCATCATCCACCATTACCCACAGTACATCCACATCATTATTATAGACAGAAACTATATTCTGTCGGTTTCAACTATCTCACTTGCACCGACATGTTTCAAAATCGCGTTACGCGCCAGCTCCAACCATACATGCCATTGCGCAAATCCCTGACCGGTCAACGCCGATACCTGAATAATCTCTATACCAGGATTTACCCGGCGGGCAAATTCGATACATTGCTGTATATTGAAATCGACATGGGGCAAAAGATCCATTTTGTTGATAATCATGAGATCGGCGGCGTAAAAGGCATCAGGATATTTAAGCGGTTTGTCATCTCCCTCTGTCACAGAGAGTATAACCACTTTATGATGCTCACCCAGATCAAAACCCGCCGGACAGACCAGATTACCGACGTTCTCGATGAACAAAATACCGCGTAGCGCCTCCGGAAGATCAGCCAGGGCGCGGCCGATGCCACGAGCATCGAGATGACACCCTTTGCCGGTGTTTATCTGCACTGCTTGTGCACCGGCGGCACGTACCCTCGCCGCGTCACGATCAGTCTGCTGATCCCCCTCAATGACATTGATGGTATAGCGCGCCTGCAAATCCCTGATGGTACGCGTAAGCAATGTGGTTTTTCCCGCCCCCGGGCTGGAGAGCAGATTAAGGGTCAGCAGCTGTCGCTCGTTGAAATAACGTCGATTTGCCTGGGCATATTGATCATTGGCCGCAAGAATTTGCTGTTCTACCCGCACCAGACGCGTAGCGGAAAGCTCTCCGAGTGCAGGTCGCGGTGACGCCAAGGTATTGCCAGCTGCTTGACTGCCCAACTCACTACATCCGCATACACCACACACTATTGCACCTCCAACTGTTTGATACGCAACTGTTCTCCACCGGTTACTCGCAAGCCATAAACTCCGCATTCCGGACAGGGATCGATGCGGCGCGAGATGGAAACAAAGGCATTACACCGGTCGCACCAGGCTTGTCCCGATTGGATGAGGATTTCCAGCCTGGCTTCATTGGCCAGGGTCTCTTTCTTGAGGATATCGAAGGCAAAAGTCAATGATTCCGGTTCCACCAGGGCTAACTCGCCGATTTCCAGGTACACCGTAACGACCTTTTGAAAACCCTGCAATTTAGCCTGTTCCCGCAAAGTCTGCATCACCGAATCGCACAACGACATTTCATGCATAGATCACCATCTGACAAACCTTTACCGAACCATAATACCCGTCGTAGTCGGTAGTGCAAGGATTTGTATTACTGACACGCAAAAAGAAAGGGGCGCAGAAAACTACACTGCGCCCCGGCACGGCACTTGTCCCTGGGAGGTCCGGGACAACTTACATAAGGGATAGTTTTGGGTACCGTGGCAACTACCTGTCGAAATTGAACGGCTCAAGAACCATCAAACTACTCCTTGAACTTTACAATGCCGACTACCTGGCACCCGCGACCAGTAAGCCACAAGCACACCGCGCTGTAAATCAGTATAAAAAATATTAAGTAAGATTTAATTTTTTATTTATCTACTTCGGAAAATAGTTTTACAAAAAGGTAACTGACGATGCGCAGGTTATTTGATACTAAATCAAGAAAGACGTCTGGCTGGTGAATTTAGTGCAAAAAAAAGGAGCAGTGCGTACTACTCCTTCCACCTTCTCGCACTTACTGGAGGTAGAGAGCTTTATAGTTCAGAACCTTGGGCGGAAGATTCTGAATTAACTCCTCTAATTCTTCGGTCGGCGGAAATCGACCTCGAAAGTAAGTGTAGACCATGCTATAAAATGTCAAAAGATTTTTTTAAATTTTTTTTAGCGTTTAGGCTACTTATTCAGAAANNGCAACTGCCACAACTGCAAATTGGAAAAACGTTCAACGCTTGACGGGAAACCCGCGACTGATCCAGGTCGTCATACCACCGGCTACCACATGCACATCAGCAAAGCCTCGACGTGTCAACATACCCGCCGCCTGTGCGGAACGACGATCCGTACGGCAGATCAGGGCGACGCTCTTTTCCTGGTAATCGGCCAATTCGCTCAGATAATTATTCAATTGATCTAATGGAATATTGCGCGCTTTGTTGATATGCCCTTGTTCGCCCGTAAATTCTTCAGCAGACCGGACATCCAATAACAACAGCCCGTCATTTTGATCCAGACGTTGCTTCAAGGTCTCGACGCTAATCATCGGTCCTCGTCGCATGCGCCCGACAAAGCGGGGAATAAAGGCTACCAAGGCAATCAGGGCCAAGGCCAACATGGCCTTTTGTATCACCCCTTCACCGCCACCAATGGCCTCTTTTCCGGCGTAGCCCAGATAGGTATAGGCAACGCCGCCGGGAATCATAAATACCAGAGTGGCAAAAAAGTAATGGGACAACTTTATACGCGTCAAACCCAACACATAGTTCAATAGACTGAACGGGAACAAAGGCACCAGACGTACAAAGGCAACAAAACGCCAGCCTTCTGCCTCTACACCTTCCTTGATGCGCTTAAGCCGGCCACCGCTGCGTTGCGTAACCCAATCGCCAGCGAGATAACGAGAGACAATAAAGGCCAGCGTAGAACCAACAGAGGCACCTAATAAATTAACCAGTGCACCAACAAAGGGTCCAAACAGCGCGCCTCCTGCCAGCGTGAACACCAAAGCCGGCATAAATAGCACCACGCCCACGGCGTAAATCACCACAAACAACAGCGGTGCAGCGATACCCGCGGAATTCACCCACTGCTCCAGTGCAGCGACATCCAGTTGATCGCGATTGGCAATCGCCAACACGATACCGGCCGCGATAACCACCAGCAGTAACACACGCAGCAAACGACCTTTATTCATGACCCTTACTCCAGTTTCGACGATTGATGGCATATTCGCTGACCTTACCTTTAAAAGGCAGGATCAAAATTCCGGGTAGCCAGGCCACCTGTTTGGGCTCGCGGTATTTATGAATACCGATGGTCATTTTTTCGTGCCCTGCACGCGGTTGATCACGATAGGTACCAAACAGACGGTCCCACCAGGGCAGACAAAAACCAAAATTGCTGTTGGCCTCGTCATCCTCCACGGAATGGTGGACACGATGCATATCCGGCGTCACCAAGACCCAACGCAGATAACGATCCAGTGCTAGGGGCAGGCGGATATTACCGTGATTGAACATGGCCGAGGCATTGAGCACCACCTCGAAGATCACAATGGCCACCACGGGCGGACCTAATACTACAATGGCGGCAAACTTGATCAGCATGGAGAGAATGATTTCGATGGTATGAAAGCGGGCGCCGGTGGTGACGTCGTAATCGAGATCGGCATGGTGCACCCGATGCAGACGCCACAAGGCGGGGATCGCGTGGACCATAACGTGTTGCAGGTAGATAATAAAATCCAGCGCCACCAGAGAGATCAGCAATGCCGCCACACCCTCAATGTGAAAGTAGGGTAACAGCCCCCACTGTTTTTCCGTGGCCAGTGCCGCCATACCCACCGCTGCCATGGGGAAGATCAGGCGCAGAATAAAGCTGTTGAAAAACACCAGGCCCAGATTATTCACCCAGCGCACCGTCTTGGAGACGGTCAGGGTACGGCGAGGCGCCACCACCTCCCACAGGCCTATTAATAATAGAATCCCAAAAAATATCCCCATACGTATGGGGGCCTCATACTGCATGATCAGATTTTCCAGGGGCATACCGACTCCCGATTTGTAAAAAGTAAATTTCTGGCCTAGTATTCTAACTATCTTTTGAATACCAAGATAGACTAATCCAAGAACATGTCAAAACCAGAAGGCCTTAAACAACAGCTGTTCATCCAGTTTGCCCGCATCGGCAAGGCTTTGAGCAATCCTAAGCGCCTGGAAATGTTGGAATTTCTGGCGCAGAAAAGCTTTACCGTGGAAAATCTTGCCCAGGCAGCCAACCTGACCGTGGCCACCGCCTCCCACCACCTGCAGCAACTCAAACAGGCCGGGCTGGTCAGGGCCCACAAGGCAGGTTTGTATGTCCATTACCAACTGGAAGATGAGGACGTCCTGCGCCTGTTCAACGACTTACGTACCGTGGGGGAGCGCCACCTGGACAAGGTGCAGCATTTGATCGACACCTACCTCAGCAGCAAAGACCAGTTGGAACCCCTGCCCCGCCAGGAACTGTTAGCGCGCATTAAAGACGGCACCATCACTGTTATCGATGTGCGCCCTCCGCTGGAATTCGCCGCCGCCCACATCCCTGGCGCCATCAATATTCCTTTAAACAATCTCGACGACTTCTTGTTACACCTCAACCCCAAACAAGAGGTGGTTGCCTATTGCCGCGGCCCCCATTGTGTCCTGGCCTATGATGCCGTGGAAAAATTGCGTGCTCATGGCATCAACGCCAGGCGCCTGGAAGATGGTATGCCCGAGTGGCGCCTGGCCGGTCTGCCGGTAGCACAAGATGACTAGGTAAGGTCCTTACCCAATCGGGCAAACCAACATCAACTTTGAACGCCAAGCCCCAGGTCTGACCACACGGCAAATTCGTTGTCATTGGGATCGGCAAAGTGAAAACGACGACCACCGGGAAAGGCAAAGATTGGTTTGATGATCCGTCCCCCCGATGCAGTGATACGCGACAGGGTTTGTTCCAGATCGCGACTGTAAAACACTACCAGTGCGGCCCCGGCTTCGCTGCTGCTGGCCAGATCTGCGCGATAAAAACCGCCATCCAGACCGGCGTTGGCAAAGGCTGCATAGTCAGGACCATAGTCGGTGAACTGCCAGCCGAACACCTGACTGAAAAAGGCCTTGGCCTTTTCAAGGTCCCGTGCGGGAAGCTCCACATAGTTGATTTTTTCGTGCTGGTCCATCGCCTCTCCTTTTCATTTGTTTGAGCCAGATCACCTTAACACTATCACCGCTGGTTCGGAAATCTGGCATAATTTCCCGCGTAAAAAACTCCATGGGAGAAAAGAATCATGACGGGTAACACCCTATTGGCCTATCTGGCCGGCCTGCCCAATTTCCTGCTCTATTTCATCTCGGCGCTGATTCTGGTGGTGTTGTTCATGGCCGCGTATATCCGCTTTACCCCCTACCGCGAGCTCGATCTGATTCGCGCCGGCAACAGCGCAGCCGCCGTCAAGCTCAGTGGTGCCGTCATCGGTTTTACCCTTCCGGTGGTAAGCCTGGTCAGTCACAGCGTCAGCCTGTTGGATATGACCTTGTGGGGTTTAGTCGCCTTGATCATCCAGTTCAGTCTATATCAAACACTTCGCCTGCTGATCAAGGATTTGCCCCAGGCCATCGAAGAGGACAAGCGCAGCGTCGGTATTCTCGCCGCCGCCCTCTCCCTGACCATCGGCATGATCAACGCCGCCTGTCTGACCTATTGATCGGTATCGGCACCATGAACGACCTGGACCCCAAACAGAAAAAACGCTCCGGCAATATTGCCCTGGTCATCATGGGACTGGTGGGCGCCTATGCCGCCCTGCCCATGTGCTCCACCGGTACGGAATACAGCCGCAACTACTACAACAACCGTGAAGACTGCGAGCAGGACTATCCGGCCAGCGATTGTTATCGCGGCACTGCGTATGGCAGCGGTTACCACTATTACGGACCTTATTATCGTAGTGATCCCGTAGCGCGCCTGCGAGACAGCAAAGACCCCGGCCCCGGTCGCACGGCGCAGGAGACCAACCGGGTCTCAGACAAGGTCGTGCGCGTGGAAAAGAGCACCCGTGGCGGCTTTGGTTCTTCCGCACGGCGTTATGGCGTCAGCTCCTGATGCGACGACTAACCCACCCGGCGCGCCCCGACTGGCAGGCCAAGGTCGAGGCCCTGGGCTTCGACTTCCACTCCATGCACGGCCAGCCTTACTGGCAGGAGCAGGCCAGCTATCGCTTCAACGCGCAGCAGATCGATGAGCTGGAGCAGGCCAGCAATGATTTACACACACTATGCCTGCAGGCGGTGGAACACATTATCGAACGTGGTCGTTATGACGAGCTGGCCATCCCCGCCGCCTTCATTCCACTGATAGAACAGAGCTGGCGCGACGAGCAGCGCGATATCTACGGCCGCTTCGATCTGGTTTACGATGGAAAAAATCCGCCCAAGATGCTGGAGTACAACGCCGACACCCCCACCTCCCTGTTCGAGGCCTCGGTAGTGCAGTGGTACTGGCTGGAGGATACCCACGCCGACGACGATCAGTTCAATATGATCCACGAAAAACTCATCGACACCTGGCGCGCCGTCGGCGAACAACAGGGCTTCGGTGACGCCATCTATTTCGCCAGCGTGCAGGAGGCACCGGAGGATCTGGGCACTTGTGAATATATGCGTGATGTGTGCAGCCAGGCCGGCTTTCAGACCCTGGCAATCGACATGGAGGAGATCGGCTGGAACGGTGCCGAGTTCACCGACAACAATGAATTCCCTATCCGCCGCCTGTTCAAGCTCTATCCCTGGGAGTGGCTGGTGGAGGAGAGTTTCGGCAAACACCTGCTTGGCACCGATATCACACTGTTCGAACCACCGTGGAAGATGCTGCTCTCCAACAAGGGCATTCTGCCCATCCTGTGGGAGCTGTTCCCCAACCACCCCAATCTTTTACCCAGTTACCGCAGTGCCGCGCCACTGGGTCATGCCTATGTCATCAAGCCTCTGTTCGGTCGCGAAGGAGCCAATGTCACCATTCATAACGGCGAACAACGCCTGAGTAATCCCGGTGACTACGGCAAAGAGGGTTTTATCTATCAGGCCTATCAACCCCTGCCGGTATTCGACGGCCACTACCCCATCATCGGCTCGTGGATCATCGGTGGTGAGTCGGCCGGTATTGGCATCCGCGAAGACAATAATCCCATTACGCACAACCTGAGTCGGTTCGTGCCGCACTTCTTTGTCGATTGAGAATCTGATTACAACTGAATCAGACGATTGGGCAGTTCGTCGGGATTGTCTTTGTTCGCGGGAAATTTCTCTATCAGGTATTTGCCACAGGCCTCTACGGTCTGCACAAAGCCCTGATGATAATCGCCGCCTTTGATCTGCTGGATGAAGTTATTGACCGTCGTCTGCCAGTAGCCCTCGGGTACGCTGTCGTTGATGCCTTTGTCAGCGATGATCTCCACGTAGTGTTCCGCCACCGAAACGAAGATCAACACACCGGTATGATCACGGGTCAGGTGCACACCTTGTTCGACGAACTGCGCCAAGGCCAGACGATGGGCCCGTTGATCTTTCACGGCCCTTGGTATCATGCGCATCTTGATGCCCGGCAGATTGAACAACAGGGCCAACAGACAAAACACCACCACCTGTACAGAGGAAACCTCCGGCACCGACCAAGGGAGCTGCAAAAACACCAGCAGGCTGGGCAACAGCAAGGCCGCCAGCGCGGACCATAGCAAGGGAATAAAGCGGTAGCCATCGGCACTGCGGGCAATCACCGTTACCACCTCTCCCTGGGTGCGTGACTCCACGGCGCGAATAGTTTCCGCAATCTCCTGCGCCTCTTTGTCTGACAATAAGCGTTTCATCACCAACTCCCCGAGGCGCCGCCGCCGCCGAAGCCGCCGCCGCCCCCGCGAAAGCCACCGCCGAAGCCACCGCCGCCGAAGCCGCCNNAAAGGAGCCACCGCCGCTGGACCAACCGCCGCCACCGCTCCAACCGCCGCCCCCCGATGACCCACCGCTGCCACCGCGTTGATCCCCCAACAACACCAGGAAAAACAATATTAACCAGGCGACAAAACTGAGCAGGAAGCTGGTGGCTATTATATATAGGATAACCGCGCCCACGCTGGAGGTAAGCAGTGAGGCGGCCAGACGACCAAACAGCAGACTCAAAATGCCGCCAACCACCACCCCGGCAAAAACGACAAACATAAAAAAGCCGTAATTGAGTTCAAGCTGGTCACGGTCTCGGGCCACTGGACCGGGTAAGGCATCTTCCGTCATATCACCCGACAAGGTGTCCAGAATCGCCTGGGTGCCGGCCCAGGCGCCGGCGTTATAGTCGCCGCTTTTAAAGGCTGGCAGGATGCGGCTTTCGATAATGTACTTGCTCAAGGCATCGGTCAACGCACCCTCCAGGCCATAACCGACCTCGATGCGCACCTTGCGTTCGACAGGTGCAATGATCAGCAACACACCATTATTCTTGCCCTTCTGACCGATAGCCCAATGACGCCCAAGCTGGTAACCGTATTCCTCAATGGTATAACCTTGCAAGCCCTTGAGGGTCACCACCGCCACTTGATTGCCGCTCTTCTGCTCATGGGCGGCACTGGCCGACTCGATGCGCTGGCGCGTTTGTGACGACAAAATATTCGCCTCATCGACCACGCGCCCGGTAAGTTTCGGAAACTGCGGCTCACTGGCCCCGCCACTCGAAGACCAGAACAGCAAGACCAGCGCGAGCCAGCCAAGACGCGGTGTCGGCATCATCACCGGAGTGCTTCCTTTAGAAACTGACCTTGGGCGTCTGTTGCGCCGTTTCCTGGGCGGTGAAATTCTCTTTCACCTGGGCATCGCTGTACAAAATCGCCTTCCAGATACGCCCGGGGAAGGTACGGATCTCGGTGTTATAACGCTGCACCTCCTGGATATAGTCGCGGCGTGCAACCGCAATGCGATTCTCCGTACCCTCCAGCTGCGATTGCAGGGCAAGAAAATTCTGGTTGGATTTCAATTCGGGATAGCGCTCCACCACCACCAGCAAGCGCGACAGCGCCGAACCCAGGGCGGCCTGGTTGTCCTGAAACTGCTTGAAGGCCTCGGGGTTGGTCAGGATATTGTCGGGCAGCTTGGTCTGGGCCACTTTGGCGCGCGCCTCCACCACCTGGGTCAGGACCTCTTTCTCTTGCTTGGCAAAGCCCTTGACCGTCTCCACCAGATTGGGCACCAGATCGGCACGGCGCTGATATTGATTCTGCACCTGACTCCAGGCCGCCTTGACCCCTTCGTCATAGGTCGGGATATTATTGATCCCGCAACCGGACAGCAGCGCCAATCCCGCCAGTAATACTGTAAATCCCGCAAATCTGGACATTAGCAAAACTCCTTGTTTGTTTACCCGAATAGATAGAGCGTAATACAAAAGCGGCGGCTGGCAAACCAGCAGTTAAATCCTTTCTTGATAGGGGAAACCGTCGCTATAATCGGACTATCGTCGCAATTGCGGCGGGTTCACCGTTCCTACCCAGGGGGGATACGACCATGACCAACAGAGTTTACGGTATTTTATTACTGTTACTAGCCCTTTTTTCCGTTAGTGAACTGGCACAGGCCCGAGCTGGCAATGAATCTATCGTACAAATGGCCACCATTATGCATCGCCTGAAACACTTCCCTGTACCCCAG
This sequence comes from Proteobacteria bacterium UBA6915, assembly GCA_002450975.1. Lineage (GTDB taxonomy): Bacteria > Pseudomonadota > Gammaproteobacteria > UBA6915 > UBA6915 > UBA6915. Next base: position 10,955 of record DKAX01000070.1, on the reverse strand, counting down.
GATCGGGAAGTTCTGCAAAAGATCATCGACAACAAAGCCAACTCCGGCGCCATACGCAAGATCGCCAGAGCCATCTACAACCTGGACCACCACGCACTGGATCAGGATAAAAATTTATTGCAGCAAATCATTCGCGACAAAACTCTGTCTGCCGATGAGCAGGACCTGGCGCGTATCGTCTACAACCTGGATCATCGCCCGACAAAGTCGGACAAGGAACGGTTGGCGCGCATGATACAATAAAGCTCAAGCCTTTGTTCAGACGCAGGATTTCCTGGTACTTGAATGGCCCGACCTGGCGCAGACTATAGGTGTTGCCTGATTATGCCAATTAGTGAATAATCCGGCGACTGTTTCAAGGGAAGAAAAATAATGCGTCATGGTTTTATATTGCTTCTGTTTGCGCTGTTGTTTTCCGGCTGCGCCAGCCATAAGCCACTGTCCCGGGAAGACCTGCAAGGTGTAGCCGAATACCGCTTGGTCGTATCCGGCCAACCCAAACTAGCCAATGTAGAAAAATTTAAAAGTAGTAGTAGCTACAACCCATCTTCTACGGCAGGCGGCGGGTTCGCTGCTGGAGCGGTTGCAGGACTTGTTGTAGGAGTTATAGAGTATGCGCATGCAAAAACTGCGGAAAATGAGGCGAAAATTATCGCCGACCAACTGCCTTCAGACTTTAACCCCTACGGTAGCATTCAGGAAAAAATAGTGCGTGAGCTAGCTGACAAAGCAAAACTCGACATAGTCGAATATTATGACGAACGCACTTCAATCATATATGATGAAAATGACGAAAATAATATCACATTGGTAAGAAACGACGGCACCAAAGTACCCTACGAGAAACCGAAGGGTCGCGTTGGCGCAATTTACCTTAAATTCGACCATGCCGTAACCGCGTCTAATCAGGCTTTCCATCTCAGCGCCAACATAGAGATAACCGTTCCAGAAAACGAAATACAAACAACAATCTATCGGAACAACTACATTTTCCAACAAGTAGTGGATGAGCCATATCAGAAAGACCTAATTGAACTCTGGGCAAAAAACGATGCACAGCTGTATCGACAATCTTTTACCGAAGGACTCAATGAAATTATAAAAGCCCTAACTTTAGACATAAGTTTTAACCAACAAGAATTAGCTATTGAAAATCTTCCGCAACAAGAAGCTCAGTTGGTTAAAGCAATGTTAGTCTATCCAAATGATTCATCTAGACACGGACCGCATTCAATTGAAGGACAAGAAATAGCCAAATCTGACGAACGGATAATATTTAGAAACAACAACGGAGATATATACTCTCTGCAAAACGACAGTGTTGACAGGCTCAGACGACCAAAATTGACCAACGAAGATAGCTTTTAACACGCAAGAAAAACACTTAAATTTTTTCAATTTATCATGATAAAACTGGCAAACACAGACACTGCAATCGCCGCGTGCTTTCCCACCATGAAAGAGCTGCGAACTGAACTTAAACAAGAGGAATTCGTGCCACTGGTGCGCGAACTGATGCAGGAGGGTTTCCAACTGGCCTATCATGAAGATGGCGAGGGGGTGACCTGTGTCGCCGGTTTCCGTATCTATAAAAATCTCTTTTTGGGGAAACACCTGTACGTTGACGATCTCTCCACCCTGGAGCGCGCCCGCTCACTGGGGCTGGGGGGGCAAATGCTAGCCTGGTTACGCGACTACGCCAAACAACAGGGGTGTAATGTACTGCACCTGGACTCCGGTGTGCAGCGCTTCCGCGCCCACAAGTTTTATCTCAACCAGGGCATGTTTATTTCCAGCCACCATTTCTCCCAGAAGCTGGACTAGAGGCGGCGGCTACCTGAACAGAGGGAAAGGCGTAGCGGTTAACATCTACTCGGCGCCGTAAAACACCGGATGGAAATCGAGCCGCCCCTTGGGCCAGGTACCGCGCAGCCGTTTAATCATAAAGTGTTTTGCGTATTTCTCCTCCGGCGCGTTTGCCGGCGCCGGCTCGAATCCAAAGCGACGGTAATAGGCAAGATTGCCCGTCAGAATGCACCCCAGGGCATTGTCCTGCATCAACATCGCCAACCCCTGCTCGACCAACCGCGATCCAACACCTTGGCGCTGATACGCCGGCAATACGGCAAGCGGCCCCAGGGTAAACCAGCCAGAGGCATACTCCGAGGTCCGCGCCGGTGAGAAGGCGACTTGACCGATCAGTTCGCCATTGACTTCTGCAACCAGGGAGAGCGTCAGCGCATGATGGATACGCAGCTTTTCCATCAATGCGGCCTCGTCGCCATCGGCATAGGGCATTCCCGCAAATGCCTTGTCTATAACATTTGCAATCAGCTTGTTATCCTCCGGTCTTTCCGTCCGGATAGTCATGGAATCCGTTATCACGCCCCCTCCCGACTTCGGTACGCCTGATGTGCTGTTGTAAAGGCGATAGGTTAAATACAATCACGCCATTGAAACATACCACGTCAATCGGTTTACTCCCACCCGCCGTTCAAAATTTTACCGCCAATAAACTATACTTGACTCAATTTATGCACTTGCCTGACGATAAGGCTTTGTGTGCATCACGGGGTAACTTCATGTCCAAGAAAACTGTCGACGTCGCCATAATCGGGGGTGGTATCTCCGGCAGCGCTCTACTCTATCTGCTGGCCCGCTATACCGATCTGAAACACATCGCGCTATTTGACAAGTGCGACACGATTGCTGCGCTCAATTCCCACGGTCGCAACAACTCGCAGACCCTGCATTGCGGCGATATCGAGACCAACTACACCCTGGAGAAGGCACTCAAGGTACAGGCCGCCGCCCGCATGGTGGTACGCTACGCAGAGCATCTGCCCAGTGCTAGCCATATCCTCTACAAATACCCCAAGATGGTTCTGGGTGTAGGCGAACAGGAGTGTGACCAATTGGCTGACCGCTTCGAATCCTTTCACAACCACTATCCCAAGATGCGCTTGCTGGACAAAGACGGTATCAGCGCCATTGAACCCAATGTCGCCTGGGGCCGCACCGAACGCATTGCAGCCATCGCCACAACCGACGACTATAGCGCAGTCAATTTCCAGGCGCTGGCCGACTCCTTCGTCGACCAGGCCAAAATACAAAAAGATAAAGAGGTGGCCATCTATCTCAAGACCCGAGTGCACAGCATTTTACCGTTGGAAAACGGCTTCCAGGTGCGTTCCAACAACGCCTGGGTCAATGCCCGCTTTGTGGTAGTCAGCGCCGGTGGCCATAGTTTACTTTTCGCACAGCGCATGGGCTACGGTAAGGAATACGCCTGCCTACCGGTGGCGGGCAGTTTTTACTACACCCCCGACGTACTCAATGGGAAGGTCTACACCATACAAAATCCCAAACTTCCCTTTGCCGCCATTCACGGCGATCCCGACTTGCTGGTACGCGGTAAGACACGCTTCGGTCCAACCGCTCTGATCCTGCCAATGCTTGAGCGATACAACTATCGCTCCATTCCCGAGTTTCTGCGTCTGTTTAGCCTGGACAAGGGGGTACTGGGTACAATGTGGGACCTGATCAAGGTATCGGATATCCGTAACTACATCCTAAAGAACTTTATGTTCGAGGTTCCTCTCATTCGTCAGCGCCTGTTTCTTCAAGACGCACGCAAGATCGTGCCAACGTTGCAATTGCAGGATCTCACCTTTGCGCATCGTATTGGCGGAATCCGTCCGGTGATGATCGACAAAAACAATCGCAAGCTGCACCTGGGTGAGGCCAAGATCAGCCCCGGTAATGGTATCATTTTCAATATGACTCCATCACCCGGTGCAACCAGTTGTTTACAAAACGGTGAACAGGATATGCATATCATCGCCGATCACTTGCAGTGTCATATTGACGAAGCGGCAATCAAACGGGATTTGTATTGACACGGCCAACCAGGCAATTAATCCGGATCGCTTGTGCTGTTGAAAATCGTCCCCAGACAGAGGGACAAAATGCACAGACAAATGATTGACCTTTCATTGACACGCGAAATCTGATCGACTATTCAATTTCCGCTAATCGACCCGGTCCCTTTCTGCTCAATAAGCTTTTTCAAATTCTCAGCCTCTTCCCGTATATGTTCCTTGACGGCCTCGACCCGGCTGCTTGCCAATACTGTTAACAACCAGGGCGATCTCATCGTTAGCGAAGCAGTAAAAACCGATCCGCCCCCCTTTTCCTTTATATAAAAGGCCCCCTTGGGAAAGATGACCGATACAGGAAACATCAACCGGAATTCCAATGCTTTTCCTGGCTTGTGCAGCGTGCAAACCAATTTCATCCTATGCAACTTACCGTGCAATACCTCTTCAACATAGAGCACCGAGCCTTGCTCGAACGGATTTCCCTCGAGCCATCGACATCTTTGGTGATCTCCATGCCACTTTTTGTAGGCACTCTCTGAAGCCAGCACACCAAGCAATGTCCGAAACACTTCATCCGGCGCTGCGTTTATAAATATGGATTCTAACAAGGATGTCATCGACCACCATCTCGCGTCAAAAACGGCCCCCTAAACACTGTCAAGCAAATCCAACTATCTTGGACAGGCCTGCCCAACATTCCGCATGTCAACACATTCGATCTGTGACCACGCCACTTTTGGTGTTTTGCGACAGGAAATATTCTTCGACCTCACCACTGTTTCTCATCCGTACTCCTTTGGGTGCTTAACCTTGATGCACACATCTCGCACAGAGAACTATTCGTATACATATTTTTCTCAATGCTGAAAATAATTCCGCCAACATTACACTCACGGGTTGAATACAACCTACCGACAAATATCGATTTGACAATAACAATTGCATCGAATAATAGCGGCGGTCCCAACAAACCGATGCTCGTGATCTATTGAAAATTTCACCCATTGAACTTGACATACTATTTTACACAGGTTGCAATGCCACCTGTGTTTGTTTACACAAACAGACACAGGATATTTCTTGGGGGTATTTCACTACCTTAGTTGGAGCCAACATTTATGTAGATAGTACTTGAAGGGGGTATTTTAATGACACGCAACAAGCAGTTCCTGCGATCGATGATCGCGACGGCGATAGCCGGTGCCTTTGCAGTAACCACAACAGCACCTGTGTTTGCCGCTCAAAACGAGAAAAAGATTTATGTCATGCACACCGGCGATCTGCACGGTGATCTGGATCTTCATCCTAATGCGCGTGCCGATGCCACCGGCATGATGGAAGGCGGTCTGGCCCGTGCAGCGACAGTAATCAAAAAACTGAAAAAGAAACACAAAGGCGAAATCGTCTGGGGCCACACCGGTGACACCATTCAAGGCAGCGCCATTGCAACCTACACGCAGGGTAAGGCGCTGGTCGATGTCTGGGATGCACTGGGTCCTGATGTGTTTGCTACCGGCAACTGGGAGTATGTCTACGGTCTCTACCGTTACCAGCAACTCTTCGGTACAGACGCCGATATCAAACCCATTCTGACCGGCGAAGAATCCCAGATGTTCATGGTCCCGGAAGATAAATCCGGCACCATGTATCGCGGCTTCAATGCAAAGCGTGCCCTGAAGGAAGATCAAAACGGCGTGGCACGCCGCTGGGGCACCATCGCCGCCAATGCCTATTATAACGGTCAGGACCCTGGCCCTGGTGTGGCAAAAAAAGCCGCTGGCGAATATTTCACTAATCCCTACTTGGTCAAAGAGGTCAACGGTATCCGCATCGGCTTTCTCGGCTGTACCACCAACCGTGGTCCACAGGTCGTCAGCAGCGCGGTCACCAAGGGCGTGACCTTCACCAACTGCATGGGCGATGTAAAATTCCCGCAAAACCAGCCTATCAACTGGGATCAGGCAGGCGCCAATACCGCTAACCGCGATCAGGCATCGGAGGTCAAGGATCTGCTCGGTGGCGATTCCGCCGCCAAGGCCGCACCGGGTGCAACCGTCAAAGGCTTTGCCACGGTCAACGAGATCTTGAAATTCTCCGTTGTCCTGCGCACCGCCAAGGGTGAAATTGCAAAATACACCGACGGCACTGGTGCCGAAGTCACGTTGATGAAGACGCCGACCGAAGCCTGGACCGGTGAAGGCGTGGATATCGTTGTACTGATGTCCGAGGCCGGGATACCGGAGAGCGTCTGGAATGCAGAAACCCTGGTGATGCCTGCCGGTTTCCGCTTCCCCGAGGTCATCTTGTCCTCTGACACCCATGAGCGTACCCGTCAACCGGTAGTAGTCACCAACCCGGACGGCAACAAGACTGTAGTCATCGAGCAAGGCGAGGACGGTATGCAGGTCGGCCTGCTGGAGCTGGAATTCAAAGATGGCATGCTCAAGGAGTGGGAGTGGGAACGCTATGACATCGATGAAACGGTGCGCCCTGACTCAGAGATCGCCGATCTTATCGAGGATGCCAAGGCGCCTTTCACCAGTGCGTCTGCCGGTGGTGACTGGAAAGAAGGTGATGAGTTCCTCAACCCCTTCAACGGTTATACTCTGACCATGCCTCTGGACCACGCCATGGCCAGCACGGAAATCGTTCTGGAGCGCAATCGTTTCTCCTTTGAACATGATCCGGAAGGCGTGGGCGCCAACGGCAACAAGGCCGATGGTGTATTCAAAATGCCCGCCGATGTGGAAGGCACCCTGCATGATGTTTACACTGATGCCTTCCGCGTGCTGATGAATACCGACGTCGGTGCCATTCGCGGTTTCCGCTACAACAACACCATCATGCCCGGCCCCATTACCATCGACGATGTTTACCATAGCTTGACCATCGGCGCCATGGTGGCCAGCGGCAATATCCCCTTCTCACCGGAAGCGGAAGAGGCGGATATCGACGGTGATGGCGTCACCTGTGGCGGCTTCGCGGGCAACCCCGATCCGGCGTTGAACGACTGTCATCGCATGGCCTGGCCACGCAGCCTGATCACCGAAGTTGAATTGGCCGCCAACGGCTCACAGCGTCCGGAGATCCCGCAGTGGACCGGCGGCTGGTTGTTTAACTACAGCGGTATCAACTTCGACTTCAATGTCTACAATGGCAACTTCAACGGCCTGGGCAGACACAAAAAGCGTCGTGTAGTCAACGCCACCCTGGTGGACAACGATGGCAATGCCAGACCGACCAACTGGAACAGCATGGTCTCATACGCCTCTTACTACTACGATGCAGACTGGAACCGTATCAACCGCAACCAGTTTGTCACCGCAGGCAAGTGTAAGACGCTGAATGAAACTGCGGCCGGTGCCAAAGACGGCACCTACAACCGCAGCTGCGCCGATAAGGTGGACATGAAGATCCTGGTCAAGGTGGGCAAGCAGTACGGCGCACAAATGGCCTGGGTCAAATCCAGCCAATACGCTGCACGCAAGACCACAGCAGTCGAAGGCCATACCATCTACCCGCTGGATGTGGTCGAGGCCTTCGGCCGTTACGTCGACGAGGATAATATCGAAATCCTTGATCTGCGCAGCGGATCGGCCGAGACAGTCACCGTCAAAGGTCTGGGCGGCGCAATCACCGCGGCCAAATTTGGCCCGACCTTCCCGCGCTACAACTTGCTGGAAGAACTGCAGGATGGTCGCGCCGAGTTTGGCTTTGGCGTGATACAGCCCATGCGCGGCGCCACCAAGGCACCCGTCAATGGTCCTGCAGATCCACCTGCTGACGAAGGCTATTTCTAACTCTGCTTGGAAAATGTCTTGATCTGTAGTCTGTAAAAAGATCCGCCCTTCGGGGCGGATCTTTTCTTAACTGGTCAGGCAGGTTAAACTGACCCACACGTTGGACAATAATCAGAAGTAGTACTATGCATCGAGTCACTCAGTCACTATTTGTCGCAGTTGTATCCACACTATTTGCCGCTAACCTGATCGGCTGCTCAAGCCCGGCCATACACGAACATCACCACGGCAATGACACCTACGAATTCATCGCTAACGCCTACAGCGATCGTACCACCGCAGTTAAGCAGATTTCCGATGACAAAATATACAAGGTGACCTTGTACAGCAATCAATACCCGCTGCTGATCAACGCCATCCACTCCTGGACGCTGCACATCGAAACCGCTGCCGGTGAAATTGTCGAAAATGCCGAAATCCGCATCCACGGTGGCATGCCCGCCCACAAGCACGGCTACCCCACCACACCGCGGGTAAAACAATACCTGGGCAATGGCGACTACCTCATCGAGGGCATCAAGTTCTCCATGCCTGGCCAGTGGGAAATGCGCATCAACATCAAGGAAGAGAAATTACTGCGTAGGGATCGCGTGGTGTTCATCATTCCCGTCTAAAAGAAGAAGAATGCATGTCTCTGCCTAAACCCTGGCCAATTCTTATCATTGCTCTCTTACTGTCAGCAAGCTGTGCTGCAACGGGACAGAAACCCAACCTCACACAAGTACACCAATGGAGCAACAGAGAACTGACTACCCTTAAATCGCTGTCAATCTATAATGCCCGACAAAAGTCGGACAAAAGTAACCGTGTTGTGAATAATCCGCAGGCAATCCGACTCGGCAAGCTGATATTTTCTGACCCGCGCTTCAGCAAGGACGGAACCATAGCCTGTGCCACCTGCCATCGGCCGAAAAAACATTTCACCGATGGCTTGAAAACTGCGCGAGGTCTGGAAAAAACCAATCGCAACACACCGACTATCGTAGGCACAAGCAACAACACCTGGTTTTTTCACGACGGCCGCAGCGATAGCCTGTGGTCACAGGCCTTAGGCCCGCTGGAAAACGAACTGGAACACGGGGGTAATCGCGGCCAATATGCCCATATCCTTTTCGACGACGATAAGCTCAAAAACCTATATCAACAGGTGTTCAGTCCATTACCTGATATCAGCGACACCGGCAAGTTTCCGAAAAACGCCGGCCCGGTCAGCGACCCTGTGGCGAGTAAAAACTGGCAGGGGATGAACGAACAAAACAGACGCCTCATCACGGAAATCTTTGTCAATATCGGCAAGACCATCGCCGCCTATGAAAGCCAGTTACAACCCGCCCCTTCCCGCTTCGACAACTATGTACAGGCCGCTCTCAAGTACGATTCTCTAACAGTGAGCACCACGCTATCCAACGATGAGGCATCGGGACTACGCCTGTTCATCGGTAAGGCCAATTGCTTCCTATGCCACAACGGCCCCCTGTTCACCGACAACAGTTTCCACGCTGTCAACACTCCGCCGGCCAATGACCGCGATATCGACTGGGGTCGCTATCGCGGCGCGCAACAGGTTCTAAAAAGCGAGTTTAATTGCCGCAGCCAATACAACGACAGCACGGACAAATCCTGCCCTGAACTTTCCTATATCGTTACTGAAAAAAGCGAGACCTTTGCCTCTTTCAAAACACCCAGCCTGCGCAACGTCACTAAAACCGCCCCTTATATGCACGCCGGTCAATACCAGACATTAAAGACCGTCATTGAGCACTACAACAACCCGCCTAAATTGAATTACCGCAGGAGCGATCTTCTCGACATAGAACTCAGCGAAAAAGAGATGCAGCAACTAGAATTATTTTTGCACACGCTCGATAGCACAATAGTTGATTGATAGACAAATAGCGTTTTCAACTCAAAAAAGCACGAAATCCACTTCATCCACAATAGCCACCGTCACAACTGAATACAGTAAAACAACAATTGCACTGGTTACACAGCACAAACAGAGAATGGACCACATAGAATGCTTCCAGATTAAAACTGCAAACCAACTACATGTTTTGTTTAGTTTGACTCACGTATTCAAATTCCCTAGATTAGATTTCTGTCGACCGCATCCCTACGATCGACAGTAACTAAAATTAAAGGAGGAGAAAACATGAAGAAAATAAGAGGACTTTTGTCTTTAAGTTTGATCTTGACGTCTATAACAACATTTGCTGACCCGGCAACTACAGGACGTTGGACCAATATATTTGGCGAACCGAGTGATGGTGGCCTGGGAGGAAAAGCAGATTTCGCCACCGACCTGGTCTACGACGGAGTTGGCAATCTCTATATGACAGGATGCTATGATTCTGTTGCCTTCGGTACGATTTGGTCACGTAACGAGGCCTGCAATTTCTTTATAGCCAAATTTGACGCCGACGGTAACCAGGCTTGGCTAGTCAAAAAGGATGCCGGCTGGAATAAAGACGACCGGGGCGCAAAAATCGCCATGGACTCCGCGGGCAACATCATCGTGTCAGGTACGACCAATGGAAAAAGCTTTACTGAAACCGACCCCAACGTCTTCGAAAAGGTTAACTTCGTAGTCAAGTACGACTCCGACGGCAATGAACTATGGATCACCTATTTTGGCAATGTAACGGATGTCGCGACCCAGTTCTCCATGGACACAAGTGACAACATCTACGTTGCGGGCTATTCGACTGCCAATGACCCTGACCCGACCGACAGCGTCTACTACAAGGACGCCGTTTTGTACAAGTTCGACACCAACGGCAATCAACTGATGCATGTACTTTACGACACCAACACGCATGATGAGGCCTTAGTCACCTATGACACCTATACGAAACACCCCTATCTGATCGTTAACACCTACGATCCGGCATCACCCTGGCCCGGCACACGTGAGCTGCAAATCCATCTGTTACGTGACGACGGCAGCAAATGGATCAGCAAATCCTATACCGGTGCCACTACCGATATGAAGGCCATGGTCGTTGCCTCCAACTACGGAAATATCTATATTGCAGGCAGTGGACCGACCAAGCTATTCGATCCCACCGAAGTGCAATATCGTTATATGCCCTACTATGTCGCCAGCTTCTCAACCAGTACCTACACAGGCCAGTTTGGCAAAGTTAATTGGCGAGATCGTTATTATGTCTGTGACGGCTGCATGTATTTCAATGATTTAACAATCGACAAGTACAACCGCCTGCATCTGACCGGTAATTTTAGTAAAAATGCCTCGGGTAATATTACCCGAGGC
>DKAX01000139.1 GCA_002450975.1 Proteobacteria bacterium UBA6915 | reverse complement strand
TTTCCCGCCTGCACATGGTCCAGAAACTGATCACATTGTTTAATGATAGGTTCTACCACATCTTTTGACTTCGACTCTTCCGCCAGTGCTTTTATCTCATGGACATAGCGGATCATTTCCATCCAGGTCTGGGTCAAGGTTTGAACCGCAGTGCCCGCCTCTTTCAGGGACAACTTGGTTTGCGCACTGGCGAGCGTCAACAGTGTCGACATAGCTTCCATCGGTGTCCAGGCGTTCATAGTGGCCTCTTCCTTTACCGCCTGTTTGGAGGTTTTCATGGTCCGGGGCTCCCGTTGTTCTTTGACTATGACTCTGTTTCGACAACGCCGGGTAGAACTTGACGTCTAATGCATAACTTTGAGAATCTCGCCCGGTATCCCGTCCAGGCTGACTTCACGCTCAACTGCGCCTTTCTTCATGGCTTCTCTAGGCATGCCATAGACCACACTACTGGCCTCGTCCTGTCCTAGGGTATGCGCCCCGACCTGGCGCATCTCCAGCAGACCGGCGGCGCCATCATCGCCCATCCCGGTCATGATGATTCCCAGGGCATTTTTACCGGCATGCTGGGCGACGGAACGAAATAACACATCTACGGAAGGTTTATGCCGGTTTACCTGCGGTCCATCTTTGACCTCGACAAAATACTGCGCTCCGTTGCGCTTGAGCAACATGTGCATGCCGCCAGGCGCAATAAGGGCGCGCCCTGGAATAACACGATCACCGTCTTTGGCCTCCAGCACCTCTATCTCACATACGCTATTCAGGCGATCTGCAAAAGCCTTGGTAAATTGTGCGGGCATATGCTGGACGATTACCATGCCCGGTGAAACTCTGGGTAATTTCGAAAGTACCGCCTCGAGCGCCTGCGTCCCACCTGTCGAGGTGCCGATCGCTACTATCTGTTCGGTGGTTTGGGTCATAGCCTTACCGGCACGCTGTGGCAACATGGCATCCGCATTAAATTTCTGCGACGTTCCTTTTCCCGGCATTGGATGCGATTTTCCATTAACCGGCTTTGCCTGGGTCTCGACCAGACGTTTTACCCGCCCCATGTTGGCCTTGCCCGCGGCCTTGACCACCGAAATCAAACTACTGGCCTCATCCTGCAGGAAACCTTTTAAACCCACCTTCGGCTTGGTTACTATATCAACTGCACCCGCAGCCATTGCCTGCATGGTGGTTTCGGCACCTTTTTCCGTCAGCGTTGAGCAAATAACAATTGGTGTTGGACGCTCACCCATTATCTTGCGCAGGAATGTAATACCGTCCATACGAGGCATTTCCACATCAAGTACGATCACATCGGGCCACTCCTTGCCCATGTAATTCATGGCAAACAAGGGATCCGATGCAGCACCCAAAAACTGAATGCCCGGGGCCTTTTCAAAAATTTCAGTCATGACCTTTCGAACCACTGCAGAATCATCGACAACCAGCACCTTTAACTTATCCATTACGCAGTTCCCTTTTTCGCAACTACCGCTGTGTTGTCAACGCCCTTCTCATCACCAAGGCGACATATGACATTCCCACTCGCTACATCCAATGTGATATGGCGGTAAACGGTCCCGGAAAGATCTTCCTGAGAAATATTGAAACCGTAGTGTGACAGCCATTTTTTTACACTTTCAATATTACGCGCACCAATGTCCCATATACTTTTTTCCGTTGTTGAAATCATGCGGGCACCACCAAAAAGGCGCGCCACATAATCTTTTGGTTGTGTATGTATTGCTCGAACCCCCTGCATCAACAACTCAATTGCCTCACTCGCATATCGACCATCCAATGGCCTGTCCTTGACGACTGCCCGATCAGGCATGGCTACGTGACACATTCCACCTGCATGAAAACGAGGGTGCCAGAGAGTTACAGCGACACACGATCCCAGTAGCGTTCTGATGCTGGTATCGGTATCACCAGTAAAATAGACCTCGCCTGGGGCGAGGAAGACTACCATTGTCACAGCATACCCCTTAAATCAATCCGTTAAAGCAGACACCCCGCCTCTACTCTTATCGGAACCCTACCCAGCTTGATTACCTGATTTAAATTATGGCAATCAAGTCGGTTTGCGGTAAATCGCCGGTACGACCAGTTTTACCTTGTCAGTAATCCCATTCAGAGTCTCCGAATGTCCTATAAAGAGATACCCCCCTGGATTCAGGCTAGGCACGATCTTGGTTTCTATAAGCTTGGTTTTTGTCGGATCGTCAAAATAGATCATGATATTACGTAAAAAAATGATATCGAATGTGCCAATACCTGGCAGCGGCTCCATTAAATTGATTTGACGAAATGTAACCTGTTTGCGCAATTTAGGATCGATCAAGAACCAGCCGGCCTGCGTCCTGACGCCTTTTAAACAGTATTTATTCAGGTAACTATTGGGAATTTTTTGTGCCGCCTCCATGCGATACAAGGCAGTCTCAGCGACTTTCAGCACCTTGGTACTGATATCGGAACCGACAATCTCCCAAGGACTCATACCTAGTTGATCCGACAACAACATCGCGGTCGAATAGGCTTCTTCGCCAGTGGAACTGGCGGCACTCCAGACGCGAAACGTGCGACTGCGCTGGTGAGCGGGGAGAATTACATTTTTAATATAATCGAAGTGCTTATCTTCCCGAAAGAAATAGGTCTCATTGGTGGTTAACAAATCCACCATTATCTGCAACTCGTCGGGGTGATCCTTGCCGGTAACGATCCGGTAATATTCATTGAAGTTATCGATATTATAGTGACGCAAACGCTTGGAAAGCCTGCCTGTCACCAGCGCCTTCTTCGCTAACGTCATGCTGATACCCGCTATTTCAAAAATCAACTTTTGAAACTTGACAAAATCAGCATCTGATATCTGCTCTATGATCATTGGATAAGGTATTTATTAATATTGTTTAAAGAACAGACCACGATTCCTGCGTATCTGCACGGAACATTTACGCAGAAATCAACGCATCCTTGCGCTATATCCATATCAGTTTTCCATTTCGCCGCTTTCAACCGACTTGTTTTCTGGCTCTCTCTGACTTGATCGTTTTTGTCTTCGGTCCGTCGTGGCAATTTCCTTGAGCGCTGACAACTCATCCATAGACAATACTTTTTTCTCGTCCAACAAAATAACAAACTTTTCCTCAACCCGTCCCATACCCCGGATAAAATCAGTACGTATACTGACACCGAAACTGGGGGCCGGCTCGACATCCACATCGGAAATATCGAGCACCTCATTTACGGCATCAACCATAACGCCGATATCGATCACATCTTCTTCACCGGGAAGTTCCATTTCAACGATCACGATGCAGGTACGTCGGCTGACATCCTGAGACGCCTTTCCCATACGGGCCGACAGATCGATGACCGGGACCACACTTCCGCGCAAATTTATAACACCACGAATATATCGCGGCACCATGGGAACGCGGGTTACAGAGGCGTATTCAATAATCTCCTTAATACTGAGAATTTCCAGTGCATACTCTTCTCCACCCAATGCGAACGAAAGGAATTTACTGGTATCTTCCTCCACATGGTGACCGGTATAATCATCGTCGTAATCTGAAAAATCGAATGCTGACAAGGATTCATTCATAAACTTCCCCTTGCGTTAATACTGTGCCGATGCCATTAATGGTCTCCCGGCCTACTATGACTACTGTCTTTTCGGGAAAATTCCGCTGTAACATCGGCGTTAACCCGTGTATTCGACGCCATCTGTTCCTTGATTTTGGCCGCCTGACGTTGACGTAGAACCATCAATTCGTTGAGTTCATTCAGCGAGAGAAGTCGGTCAATATTGAGCAAAATAACGAATACCCCTTGTTTTTTTCCCATACCACTAATGAATTCGGTCGGAATTTTTCCGCCAAATGACGGCGGTGGTTCAATCTCCGAGCGCGCCAAATCGACCACTTCATTGACTGAGTCGACAATTACTCCGACCACTACCTTAGTGCCTTCCACTGACAACTCTACAATTACGATACAACTGCGTTTGGTGATGTCTGACTTATTCTCGCCAAGACTGATAGACAGGTCTATAACCGGCACCACACGTCCGCGCAGGTTGATGGCGCCGCAGATAAAACTGGGCATTCGCGGTACCGTCTGAACAGAACCGTATTCAATAATCTCTTTGATACGCAGAATATCAATTCCATAACAGTCGCTGTTTACTAAAAAACTGAGAAATTTCTGATGATCATCAATGGCGTGCTGATGACGCCCCTTACCGGCGCCACGCTGTTTCTCATGGTTTAACGCTGCCATGGCCTCTCTCCAATTGTCCTGTTTTCATCAACACAATGCCTTCCATCAATCCAACACCAGGTATTAACCCAGATGGAAAAACCCTATAGTCTCTTTCAAGACGCCGGCCTGTGAACTCAGCTGCTCCGAGGTGGCGGCCAGTTCCTCGGATGAGGCAGCGTTAGACTGCGCAATCTTATCCAGCTGACTCACTGCGGTATTGGCCTGGCCTATACCAGAGCGTTGCTCCTCAGAGGCAGCGGCTATTTCCTGAATCAATTCGGCCGTTTTCTTAATGGCTGGCACCATCTTGTCCAACAAATTACCCGCTCGATCAGCCACCTTCATGCTATTGGAGGTTAAATTGCTAATCTCCTGCGCGGAACTCTGACTTCGTTCCGCGAGCTTCCTGACTTCATCGGCAACCACCGCGAAACCTTTACCATGCTCGCCCGCCCGGGCCGCCTCAATAGCCGCATTTAATGCAAGCAAATTGGTCTTGTAGGCGATGTCCTCAATCAAAACGATGCGTTCTGTAATCTGTTCCATGGCCTGCACCGTTTGTCTGACGGCCTCGCCACCCTCCTCCGCGACTGTGGCTGAATCCGATGCAATGTCTTCGGTAACCCGTGCGTTTTCCGCATTTTGGCTTACCGAGGCATTCATCTCTTCCAAAGAGGCGCTGGTCTGTTCAACACTGGCAGCTTGTTCATTGGCTCCACGACTAAGGCCTTGGGCAGTTGCACTGACTTGGTCGGATGCACTACTGATATTCTCAATTGCCGCTTTTATATCTATCAGTACTCGCTGGATTTTTTCAATAAAACCATTGAATGCACGTGCCGTTGCACCACACTCATCTCCCCCAAAATCGGGCAGTCGTCGGGTTAAGTCACCGTCACCGCTGCGTAACTCCGAGGCAGCCATTTCCAAGGCATACAAAGGTCGGGTAATCCCTAACGTTATCCATAGCGCAACCAAAGTAAGGATACCAAGAGCGATCAGCGTAAAACTGATGATAAAGTTATTAGAACCCTTTACTGCCGTATCACCGTCCTGCTGCGACTTTTCAGTACTATCGGTAATTTTGCCGGAGAGATTTTCCATTGCCTCCGCTAACCTGTTGAAGGCCAGGTTAAATTCCTCGAGACGAGACTTGGCACTTTGATAGTCAGTTTCTGCAGCTTCGATGATCTGGGCACTACTTCTGATATACCCCTCCAGTGCTGGCATGGCGGTGCGCAATTCCGCTAGTATTTTTTCATCTAAAGCCAATTCCAGGTTTGCACGTAGATTGCTTCGAAATGCGTCTGCGTGTTCCTGCATATCGTTCCTGGCATCACGCAGGGCCTGTTTATCGTTTTCCACGGCAGCCAGCAGAGACGCCAGGACATCACCACGCAAGGCATCGTGCATCATATCCGCGGCCATATGATTTTTCTGCGCGTGGGCATTGATGACTATCTGATCCATGGACTCGTCCACCGCAACCAAACCTCGATAGCCCGCCAGACCAACCATTCCCGTCACAACAACCACTAAAATGACAAAGACCAGCAGCTTCGTTTTAACTTTTAATTTTTTCATATCAACATCCCCTGTTCCAACAGCGGTGCCGCGTTTCCCCTACATGGCACCGCCGCCCTTGCTTAGAAAACTATCTCTGTACGCACATTTATGACCTGCACACTGTCTGCGGCAGAGTCAAAACTGGGATTCTGCACAATCTGCATATCGGGTTGAATCGCCAACCAGGGGAAGATCTGCGCCCGATAGGTCAGCTCGATGGTCATTTCGCTTCCCACTTCCATATCCGCAGCTTCCATAAACGATTTCATGTCGGTGGTCAATGTGGCGCGGGCAATCGAAACACCCAGTTGATCTGCATCACGTCCAGGAACCAGCCCCGTATAGACAGCGCCAGCACCCAGGTAGGAGCCTACTGCGTTGACTTTGTCATTCGCCATACCGTAGCGCAGGAATACCGACAGACCCTGATTGCTATCACCGGACTCAGGCAGTACATTGCCATCTGCAATCATGTAAAACCCGTTATTGTTCTCGCCACTGACTTCGTCGGCTTCCGTAAAATACCACGCACCCACTGCCAGCTTACGATACGGAGTCTTGTCATCACCTTGCTGCAACCCACCTTCGAAGGCAACCATATAACCGTCACCTTCGTCGAACTTCACATGAGGGCCATTGATATCATCTTCGTCTTCCGGATCGCCCGGGACGCCGTCAAATCCGGCCACCTGTACATAAATGTTTTCGTTAACCTGGTAACTCAGTCGCAGTCCCGCTGCCAGGATGGGAAAAATGGAAGGACCGGATTGCGAATAATCGACACCGATACCGTGAGATGAATTGATAAAAAGTCCCGCAGTTTCCGTAACATCAAATTCGCTATTCAGATCGATCAACCCCATCTTTATTCCCATGGAGCCAAAAACACCTTCATACCAAATCTCATAGAGTTTTTGGGTATTGGGTGATTCAATGTTGTCCACGCCCTGGGCGTCGCCAACCAACTCGCCTGAGGGATCACCACCGCCATTACCCAGAAAACTAAGAGCAAAGGTCGAACCTGGTAAACCGGCCATTTTTTCCAAATCGATGGACAGGGCCAGGCTGGTGTTATCCAGATAGACGCTATCCTGCTTGATGCCGCCGCTTGAGTTCGTCACGTAGTCACCCACATAGGACAACTCCAGGGCATAGCCCTTGTCGGCCATGCCTCCACGGCCTAAATCAGGCAACATAGTATCCCGTTCGAACAGGCCGCCCTCCGCGGTCACCGACGAACTGAAACCAAGCGCGGTAATTAGCAACAAACTTTCCAGCTTTGATTTTTTCATCATTTTCTCCCATAACATTATTCTTCGATAATTGTTCATTTTAACCTATAACCGAATACACCAACTCAACAAAATGAGGGAATCGTAAATCCCTCTTCCTACTCTGCACCAAAGCGTTCGAAATCGTCTTTACTGGGTTGAACAACATCCACCTGTGGTTTGTGATGCACAGTAACACCACCTGGTTTGGCTTGGCCTTGGAGAGGTTTAGCCACCGCGGGAGTTACACTCTTTTTACCAGCCGAAACCGGTACTCTGCCCGATGTGGCCGTTTTTTTGACAATTCCCTTACCTCCGGTCACCTCTGTCTTCTGCTTTTTCTTGGAATCATTATCTGTTAACTTGAAAAAACTGACCACACGTTTTAACTGTTCCGCCTGTGAATTCAATTCTTCGGATGTTGCAGCTAATTCCTCTGACGCCGAGGCATTGGTTTGCGCGACCTTATCCAGTTGCCCTACCGCTGTCTCAACCTGTCCTACACCTGCGCGTTGCTCCTCAGAGGCCGCTGCGATCTCCTGAACCAGGTCAGCTGTCTTGCGAATACTCGGTACGATCCTATCCAGAAGCTCACCAGCGCGCTTGGCCACCTTGACACTCTCTCCGGTCAAGCCGCTGATCTCCTGCGCCGATACCTGGCTGCGCTCGGCCAGCTTGCGTACCTCGTCTGCAACCACAGCAAAGCCCTTGCCATGTTCGCCAGCACGTGCGGCCTCTATGGCTGCATTCAAGGCAAGGAGATTGGTTTTATATGCGATATCCTCGATCAGGCCAATTTTATCGGCAATTTGATTCATCGCCTCGACTGTCTGTTTCACCGCATCGCCGCCCTCTGCCGCTTCCTGGGAGGCTTTGCTCGCCATATCGTCGGTGATTTTCGAATTTTCGGCATTTTGGCTGATGGAGGCGCCCATCTGTTCCAATGACGCACTGGTCTCTTCAACGCTCGCCGCCTGCTCACTGGCTCCCTGACTCAGACTTTGTGCTGTGGAATTTACCTGTTGTGAGGCGCTGGCCATATTACTCACCGCGCTTTGCACATCGACTAAAACAGCCTGCATTTTATCAAGAAAACCATTGAAAGAGTTGGCCGTACGGCCTATCTCATCTTTGCCAAAATCGGGTAGTCTTCTGGTCAGATCACCATCCCCCTCACGCAATTCATCTGCAGCGGATAACATCTCGCTCAAGGGCCCGGTTATTCCTCTGATAATGATTAAGGACAACAAGATCGCAAAGCCAATACCACCGGCCATCAGCCCGATAAATGTCAACCGGTGACTATCATAGGTATTCGACGCCTGATCAAAAACCGTTTTGGCGACATCCAATTGCACCTGCACCAGTTCGCTGAATTTACCGCTGACCGGATCGATGACCGGATAGAGTTCATTGATAACCATGCGATCGAGTTCCACCTTGTTCTTTTCGCGCATGACCTGAACCAGTCTATCTGCAAACCTGTCTGCCTTTTCCATCATGGGCTTTACCTGGTTTACAACCCGCTTTTCCTCTTCAACCAGAAATGTACCCAGATACGCCTGCCAACGTTCGTGAATGATTTTCTCAGCATCCTGCACATTACTAATACCCTGCTCCCAGGTGAAATTTCCATTACGCACCTGATGTGAAGTATCCACAATATTTACAGCATACAAATCCGCAATCAATTTCAGATCAGCCAGCGGTACAACGCGATCTTTATAGATGGTATCCATGCCCGCAATGGTTCCAGACATGTTATTGAGCCCTGACAATCCCATAACCAACAAAAACAATGAGAGCACACCGCTAAGCAAGATTAACCGGGTGCGAATATTTACATTCTTAAACATACCTTGCTCCTAGATCCATGTTGTTCTGTCAATGCAAAACATGTTCATCTCCACTTGCAGGCCGCATACCGGCTCCTACCCTTCCAGTCATTTGTATTGCTCGCTGCACCAGATTGGGAACGTCGAGAATTATTGCCACCTCGCCGCTGCCAAGGATTGTTGACCCACTCACGCCCTGCAGCCGTTGAAATATCTTACCCAGAGGTTTAATGACGGTTTGAAATTCCCCCAACAGGTTGTCAACACCCATACCTGCCTTGTGGCCGCCATATTGTACTACCACGATAGCCTGCTTTACGTCATTTCGGACCCTCTCTTCAAAAAGGTCATTCAAACGCAGAAACGGCAATACTTCCCCGCGCAAACTAATATAGTTACTATCGACAAAGTCATGATCCCCGTCTTGATCTGCTTCCATCTCTATGCACTCAACCACCATATCGAGGGGGATAACGTAAGAGGAGTCACCTACTCCGACTAAAAATCCATCGATAATAGCCAGGGTGAGCGGCAATCGAATTTGAATGGTTGTACCGGAGCCGTTTTCAGAATGGATATCCACTACACCACGCAAAGCTTCGATATTCTTTCTAACCACATCCATACCAACACCACGACCGGAAAGATTGGTTACCTGAGCAGCAGTTGAAAATCCTGCCTCGAAGATCAACTTATGAATTTCCTGATCCGTTAATGTCGTTTCCGGTCCCACCAAGCCTTTTTCCCTTGCCTTGGCGAGTATTTTTTCCTTGTCCAGACCTTTACCGTCATCTATCACCTCGATAACAATACTACCGGAGTCATGGAACGCATTGAGTTTCAACGTGCCTTGCCTTTGCTTTCCTTTTTGCAACCTCACCTCTGGCGACTCAATCCCATGATCCATTGCGTTACGTACAAGGTGCATTAACGGGTCACCGATTTTCTCCACAACGCTCTTATCCAATTCAGTTTCCGCGCCGCTAATCTCTAGATAAATTTCTTTACCAAGCTCCTTACTGACATCGCGCACAACGCGCTGGAAGCGATTAAAAGTCTCGCCAATCTGCACCATGCGCAGGCGCAGGGCACTGTCTCGTATGTCCTCAACCAGATGCATCATATTGGACATGGATTCACTGATGGCATTATCACCCAAACCCTGCACCTTCAAATTGGCTCCAGCGCTGGCGATAACCAACTCACCAACCAGGTTGATAAGCTTGTCTAATTTTTGCGCATCCACACGGATCGACTTGCTCTGTAAAACCTTCTTATCCTTGATCTCCTTCTGCTTGCTTACGGCTGCGTCCACAACCTCTTGAGAGACCATCTTTTCCTGAACCACTACTTCACCCAGCAAACTATGCGCCTCTTCCGGCTTTTCGCCCTCTGTCACCTCGAGATCTGCGAGTTGCAGGCTTAAGGCCAAATTGAGCTCATCCTGCGTCAGTGCCCCGCTGGAGACCAGAATCTGGCCGATCATCTCGTCACTTTCGGGTAACGAATCAATTAACTCCTTGTAGTGCCCCAAATGCGAGTACGGCGCAAGAACGCGTAACTGACAATCGTCTTTGACGAACTCGAAAACATTGTAAATGCTCTCTTTGCTCATACCTTCGCTGAAAAAACTGATCTCAAATCCCAAATAACATTGCTCCGGGTCAAATGCAGATGCGTCCGGCATATTCTCGCTGATGGTTGTCAACATACGTATATCACCCAGCTTGGCAAGATATCGGATAAAAGACAACGGATCCATTCCGTGCCTCAATACTTCAGAGTTGTAACGAACCGAAATATGCCAACATTCATTTTCTGAAGCCTGGGTATTTTCGTATCGATCTTCCGTCTCTTCGATGTTTTCCACAGCGACAAATTCAGGGGCATCGAAACTCTTGACTGACTCCATATGCCCAGACAATCGCATCAAGAGATCTTCGCCATGTTGGCGATCAGCCTCTGATATGGATCGCGAATCATCCAGCGCCTCTTCCACCAAAAGGCCGATATGATCCCTGGCTTGTAGCAGCACTGCAATCATATCACTATCAATGCGTATATCACCATTGCGCACCAGGTCGAAAAAAGTCTCTACCACATGCGTGAAAGACTCTACAGCAGTAAAATCAAATATGCCTGCCGACCCCTTTATGGTATGAATCGAACGAAAAATGGCGTTAACCAGATCCATATCGTCCGGATTCGACTCCAGAGACAATAGAGAATCCTCCATCTCCTGGAGCAGCTCCCGACTTTCCATCAGGAATGTGTTATGGGCTTCTTCCATTGTCATAGTGGCATTCCTCAATATCGTAGATATTCTTTTATTGAATGTTAAGCGATCGCACCGTGAAACACAGACTTCAAATGACACAGAGCTATCACCTCGTCGACCGATGAACTAGACGACACAAGATATACATGTTTTTTTCTTTTTCTGGCTTCATTCCTGAGCAATAGTAATAACTGAATTCCCGCGGTATCAATTTCCTCCACTTCGCTCAAATCCAGATCAAATTCATCGTATTGATCCAGCGTCGCCACAAACTCCGTCAAAACCTGTTGCGCTCGGTAGATTGTCAGCTCCTGTTCCGGCTTGTAGACAAATCTTCCACCGACGTTGTTATCCATATCCGCCATATCCTCTACTCCACTGCGTAACCCCTCGTAAGCGTCTCCCGCGCACCCTTCTCCTCCAGAGTTATCTTCCAATGCAATGTCATTAAAAGATGATTGCGCACTCCGTAAAGAGATATCCTCCCCATTCACAACTTCATCACTTTGCATGTTCCGTTCTGACGAAACCTGTGTCTCTACCCGGGCATCCAAGCCAGCCTGTTCAGTGTCTGATGAAACCTCTCCTTCCATCCCAGGCAGACCCGACAATGTTTGCATATCAGGGTTCAGTATATCGCTGGAAGCCTCGTCACCTTCAATAGAAAACCCAGCCCCCTCTTCAGACTCACTCATTGAACTCTCGACCAATCCCAATTCAACATCCACGCATTCAATTTCGACTTCTTCTGCTTCTGATTCTGCTTCTGCTTCAACAACCACTGTTAATGATTCAACATACGCGATGTCGGACTTGGTCACCCGTTGTTCACGCGTATCCAATCCCTGGACTGGAACATCTTCTTGGTTTTTAGTGGAAGCAGGTGGCTGATGAACCTCTGTTTCTGTGCCGCCTTCGACATTCAGCCGGGCCACTTCGTCAAAGTTATCGGCCTCGTATGGACTCTGGTTCGAATCCGATGAAATAATCTCACCCTGTGTTGAAACTCCCAGCACCTCTGAACTAGAGCCTGGTTCAACACCTGAATCACGACAGGTCCACTGCTCTGTGAGATCTTCGCTAGCGGCCTCCGCAAGCTCCTCGCCTTCCCCAGTAGATTCCGGATTCGGAGCCCAGCAGTCGATCTCCTCACGAACCATATCGTTCTCATCGTCTATCGGACGTGAAAAGGGAATGTCGACATCACCTGTCGGGGAGCCTTGCCAAGTCTGTAATTGCTGAGCAGAGTCAAGTTCGGCAGGATTTGATTCCGCCTGTCCGGACGACACATGATGGGGTGTATCATCCTCGGCAGACATTGATTGTGAAGGCATCACTTCGGATCGACTGTCGCTTTGCGCATCTTCGAAACGATCCAGCAGCGGGGCGTCCAAATCAACGGCCATAACCGCAGCGATGGCTGCATGTAAATAGGCGTCTCCCGATTGAGAGTCTTGCATCGTTCCCATTGACTCAATCGAACCGGTAGCTGTCTGATCAAGCGGACTCTTTTCTTCATAATAGGTAAAGGTCAGCACTGATTCACCAGTTACTTTTTCATCTTCATCAACCGAAGACGTGGGGAATGCAGCGCCCTCTTCACCATCTCGGCGAAACTGATCCAGTTTCCGCAGTTGCTCCCACAGAGGCATTTTTCCTCCCTCTTCTATCAACCAGCCCTATGGTAGGATTAGTTTTGATACGGCGTCCAACATCTGTTCAGGCTTGAAAGGTTTAACAACCCACGCCTTAACACCTGCCTCTTTACCCTGCTGAATCATCTGTTCCTGAGATTCGGTGGTCAGCATGATGATCGGCGTAAATTTGTAGTTATCCATTTGCTTGACGGATTTGACGAATTCAATGCCGTTCATGTTGGGCATATTGACATCGCTGATAATAAGATTGATCTTTGCACCAGTCAGCTTGGACAGGCCATCTTTACCGTCAACGGCTTCCAACACATCATACCCTGCCCCTTTCAAGGCGATACTTACCACCTGTCGTAGCGAGGCGGAATCATCTACTATCAAAATCGTTTTTGCCATTAATATTCTCCTGTATTTCGCCCATCAAAAAAACTTAACACCATTTTCTCCGACCGCCTTAGTTGTCTCCACACCCTTGTGGTTCAATCGCTGTTCGTCCGTTGTATACATCTTATGCATCATATCCAGAAAAGCGGGCACGTTGAGCATCTTCGACTCTGTCCCGTTACGACGGGCTTGCTCAATCTCCTCAAGATTCACGCTCAAGGACAAAAGTGACTCACGCACATGATCGATAATCTGCCCAACCCTGTCCTGAAATTGCAAAGATACCAGGATATCCTCAATCTCCGACTTGATACCGCGACTCTCTTCCTGCATAGTCGTCGCAGAATCGCTCAATTCCTGCATGGTGACATTCAGTTCGGACAACACTTTATTAATTGTCTCGCGTGAACTCGTGGTCACCTTGTTACTGTCTTCCGCCGCCCGTGTGACTATTTGCAGAGTGGACTTCATAGCCTGGCTAATCATGCCCACCTTCTTTCCAATATCTTTGCCTGTTTCACCAGATTGAATGGAAAGTTTTCTCACTTCGTCTGCCACTACGGCAAAACCACGACCGGCATCCGCTGCACGCGCAGCTTCAATCGAGGCATTAAGCGCCAGTAGATTGGTTTGTTCTGCAATCTTTGCGACATCGGCGGCCATTGCCTGCAACTCGGCCGTGTGTTCACCAAGACGGTTGACCTCGCTGACCATTTCTTCCTTGGTGTTAACAGACTCTTCCAGGTGGTCGACCACCGATAGCAATTCACTCTGGCTTCGGGAAAAAATGCTGGACAGCCCAGCTCCGCCGTCCTGCCCCACACTGTCTCCGCCACTGGCGGCGACTGCATTGTCAAGGCGCTCTGCCAAGTTTGAAAATCGCCGGCTTAAGGTCAGAATAGCCTCCTCGGTCTGTGCCTTGACCGCATTAACCTGTCGGACCCAAATGGGAATGGCTTCCAGACACAGTTCCTGTAGGGAGCTGTCAGCAAGCACAGAATTGTCGTTGCGCATACCGTTCTCTGTGGCTGCTATCAATTTGCGCATGCGACGACGTGTCACTGCCTTCAGTATTTGCCCGGACAAAAGTGCAGCAAATATAGATCCAATCGTTACCAGCACGACTTGCACAGTCGGTCCCTGATAATGAAATAGCGGTCCTACAGTAGCCCCCGTAACCAGTAATGGCATAAGCACGTAGGTACCATAAGACACTTTTTTAGCCGGACTTTTCCCCATACGACGCATCTACAAACTCGTTGAATTAATGCCTGTTTTTGTGTTGGAAATTGCGCAATAGAAGGTATGTCGGCATAAGAGAAAATCTACTTTAATGAATATTGACCAATAATAGTAAGTTAAATAGGGGTTAAGAGAACAAGATAACTGCTGTAGAAGGACTGGACAGTGTCAACCTGGAATAGGTATTCAATTCAGAAGAAATAAAAAAACCCGACTATTGCTAGTCGGGCCTTTTGATCGACCGGGTAGACTGTCATCGTCTCACCCGTGAAAAGTTGGATTGTGGCTATGGATGAGCCAAGCGCTGCAAGCGGCGACGTCTGACCACGACCATGGCCAGTGCAGCCAAACTGATAAGCAACGGAATCAGCACGATATTAATAAACTTCAGCATACCGTCCAGTTTCTCAATGTGCTTGTTCAATTCGTGTTGCACGTTACGCAACTGCTTGCGGGTGGCAACCTGTTCCTGGCGGAAGCGTTCGATCTCAGCCTCCTGCTCTGGCGACAGTACCGCCTTTTCCTCGCCCTGCTTACTCGCCTGCAGTTCGTTGATCTTGCGCTCGGTCTCGTCCAGACGCGCCTGCAATTGACGCTCCTTCTCGCGGAACTGACGCTCGGCATCGCGCTGCAATTCGATCACCTTTTCAAACGGACGTGCATACTCGCCACGGCTGCGCAGATTGATCAAGTCGTTGCTACCCAGCAGATTGTCGACTGCATTGACCAGGAAGTTGGCGTTACCGGCGCGCGGCATGGCAATACGCTGGCCGAAGAAGTTCTGCACATCCACCCACATGCGATCTGACAACACGTCGGTATCGGCGACGACAATAATATTGACGTCCTCTTTTGATTCCTTCAACACCGGTTTGTCATAAGCCTTGTCGGGAGCACCTTTCGGAAAGGCGCTCTTGACCTTGCCGGTGATACGCATGGCCAGAGGGATGGTCTCGTTCTGGGCGACGAAATCCTGCAACAAGGCAAAGGGATCGGGACCAAACTGCACCTTGGCCGCCTCCACCTGCATGGACTTGGGCGAGGTATGTGCCAGTACCGAAGCAGAAGTTGTGGCACCCTCTTTCGCGCGCAGAATACCGGCAGTAGCGAAGGTAATATTCTTCACCTGGCCGGTGACGAAATCACCTTTGTTGAGGTAGCCCTTGGCCCCTTGCGCATCCAGCCACAGGACATAATCGACCGGCGTCGGGCGCATACCACGACGCGCGGTAACACGCATGGCTGTACCCATATCGGCGGCCAATTTGTCCGCCACCATCTCCACACCCCAGGCGTCGAACAGATCAGGCATGGCCGAGTTGCGCGGCATGCCCATGGCCTGCATGGGATTGCCCATGGGCATGTCGGTCTCGGCCAATGGGTCGACAAACACCATGGCCTTGCCGCCGTTCAACACGAACTGATCGATGGCAAAACGCGTTTTGTCAGACAATTCTTTAGGATGCACCACCAGCAACACGCCGATGTCATCATCGATCTTGGCCACGTCGCTGGCGATCTGCTTGACCTCGAAGGTCTGGCGCAGTTGACTGATGATCATCCACTCCTGCGAGGCCCCTGGATTGAAGGGGTTGCCACCGCCCATCAACGGCAGGCTACTCAGTACGCCCACCTTGCGCGGCCCCACCTGAGCCATCTTGAAGATGATGCGGCTGATATCGTACTCCAGGCTCTGCTCCTTCTCCGGCTGGAAGAAACGGATGGTGTCGTTTTTACCCTCCGGCCCCTCCACCACCAGGCCGAAGTAGACCTGTTCACCGGCGTTGTTGACCGGCACGCCCTGCAGGCCGCGACCGACCGCCTCGTCTTCCTCGTCGGAAAAGGGTTCGGGATCGACGTTCACCAGTTTGACATGGCCACCGGCCAGATCTTCATAGGTACCCAACAGCTCGCGCACGCGACCGGCGTAGTTTTTTAAGGCCGGCAGATCGGCCGCCAGCTTGTCGGAGAAATAGAAACGCAGGGTGATATCCTTGTCCAGCTTTCCGAGCATGGCACGGGTACCGTCTGACAAGGTATAGAGATTGTTCTCGGTCAAATCGACACGCGCCGATTTGAAGATGGCGGCGGAGAGGATATTGATTAGCAGCAACAGGGCCGCCGCCGCCACCAGTCCGTTTATGGTCAGTAATTTCTTATTCATCTTCATCGCTTATCCCGCCTTTTTCATTTCCACGATCACGACATTGGCAAACAGCCAGCAGGCCATCATGGAGAAATAGAACACCAGATCATGCAGATTGATGACGCCCTTGGCGATCTCGCCAAAGTGAGTCAGAAAACTCAGCGAGGCGACAGCATCTATCAAAAAGCGCGGCGCCCACCCACTGAAAAAATCCAGCACCAGCGGAAAACCACTCAGGATAAAACCGAAACAGATCACCACCGACAGGATGAAGGCAATCACCTGGTTGCGTGTCAGTGCCGAGATGCACGAGCCGATGGCCATGAAGGCGCCCGCCATGAGAAAACTGGCCAAGTAACCGGCAAAGATCACCGCGTTGTCCGGTGAACCGAGGTAGTTGACCGTGATCCAGATGGGAAAGGTCAGTACCAGGGCGATGCCGGTGAACAGCCAGGCGGCGAGAAATTTGCCGACCACCGCCTGTGTTGTCGATACCGGCAGGGTCATCAGCAACTCGATGGTACCGCTCTTGCGCTCCTCGGACCACAGACGCATGGAGACCGCCGGGATCAGGAACAGATAGAGCCAGGGGTGATACATAAAGAACGGCATCAGATCGGCCTGGCCGCGCTGAAAGAATCCGCCCAGATAAAAGGTAAAAACTCCGGTCAACACCAGAAAGATTACAATAAAAACATAGGCCACCGGCGTGGCGAAGTAGTTTTCCAATTCGCGTTTGAATATCGATTTAATCGCTTGCATCGTCCATCACCCTTGGTTATGCATTATTGACAGTGATTTCCCGAAACACCTCATCCAGACGACCGGCCTCGGTGCGCAACTCATGCACCTGCCAGTTGTTCTTGCGGATCAGGTCACCCACTGGATCCAGGATAGGCGAACCGTCGCGTCCAAAGGCCGTCAGGCGCACACGACCTTCCTGCTCTTCGTCGCTCACCTGGCCTACCTGCGCCAATCCCTCCAGGGCACTACGCACTGCAGCGCGTTGGCTATTATCCACCACCAAAGAAACCGCATTGTGATAGCGTGAACGCGCCGCCAGTTCCTCGGGGGTGCCGTCGAAACGCACCTTACCCTGGGCGATGATTACCGCCTTGTTGCAGACCGCTTGAACCTCTTCCAGGATATGTGTTGAGATGACAATGGCCTTGTCGCTGGCCATCTGGCGAATCAGTTCGCGCACCTCGTGCTTTTGATTGGGATCGAGACCGTCGGTGGGTTCGTCCAGAATTAATATTTGCGGATCGTGTATCAAGGCCTGGGCCAGACCGACGCGGCGTTTGAATCCCTTGGACAAGGTATCGATGCTCTGATACAGCACTCCGCCCAGATTGACCCGCTCGACCACTTCATCGATACGCGCCGAACGCTGTGTCGTTTCAATGCCACGGATCTCGGCGATGAACTGCAGAAAACGCAGCGTAGTCATATCCCCGTAGGCGGGCGCCCCCTCGGGAAGATAGCCGATGGCCCGTTTAACCTCGATGGGGTTGTCGCGCACATCGAGTCCGTTGACCCGAGCCTGACCATCGGTCGGTGTGATAAAACCGGTGATCATCTTCATGGTGGTGGATTTGCCGGCCCCGTTAGGCCCCAGAAATCCCAACACCTCACCCTTGTTGACGCTGAAGGAGACATCCTCCACCGCCAGAAAGGCCCCAAACTGCTTTCGCAGATGAATCGCTTCTATCATTGCACTCATGGCAAACAATGACCCCTTCTTCTTTTGATTTAGTCCATAGCGCGTCTGGCAACGCGTCATTCGATTGGATTTTTTCGCGGGCTCATTATAGGGACGAGTTGCTGGCAGTCAAGGAACCTCCCCCCAGTGATCCGCGGTGATTAAAGAGTCCGCGAACGAAGAAAAGTTCCAGTTGAAAACAAATGATTGGAAGCCCGTAGCGGTCTGGCGCCCCCTCCCCCAGGCCCCCGGAAATCTTAAAGTTTCCCTCCCAATTTCCGATGCTTGCAGAGTAAGCCGGGATACCGGTCAGTTTCCGCTCATAAATTGTGACTATAACCAGATCTCAGACCAATGCAAAAACCGCTTTATGTAATCATTGCTGCCTTGTACACGCTACTGAGCACGCCGGTTTTCAGTGCCGCTGAACCGACACCTCCTATAGGTAACCAGGCTTTGGAGGATCTGCTCAATACCTTACAAAATCAAACAGAAATAGCCACCTCGACCCGCCTTAATAGAGACCATGTTCCAGGCTCGGTAACTCTATTGCATGGTGACGATCTGCTACGCCGCGGAGTCCACACCGTGGCAGAAGCCCTGCAACTGGTGCCGGGAATGGATGTCATCATCAGTGCCGATGGTCAAAACCAATATATGGTTCGCGGTATCGGCCAGGGTTTTTCCGCGGGCAAGATAAAGTGGTTGCTGAATGGCAGCCATGTGACTGCTGCCCTTAGCGCTGCAACCAATATCACCACAATACCCATCGAGTTGATCGATCGCATAGAAATAATACGCGGGCCGGGTTCGGCACTGCACGGTGAAAATGCCTTCGTCGGCCTGGTTAATCTGGTTCTTCGATCCAGTGGCCGCGACCTGAACCTGTACAGCAGCAATCAGAAGAATCAGCGTCAGAGTATGACACTCAACCTTGTCGACAACGCGCAGACAAAGGTGACAGCTAATGTATTTAATCTCGATAAAGGTGGCAACAAGGTTCCTGCAGGAGGAGATGTGCTCTATAGCACAGGGAATCCCTATCTGTCAGGCATATCCAACGCCCCTGGACCAAGCAATGAAATTGAGTCACAACAGGGCATGATACTAAACGGTCGTTTAAAACTTTTTAACTTCGATCTATTCTATTTAAGAAACCGCACCGGCGATTTTTTCGGATTACATAATGTCCTGCC
>DKAX01000178.1 GCA_002450975.1 Proteobacteria bacterium UBA6915 | reverse complement strand
GGCGAGTTAGCTTCGCAGCAGCAAATCAATGTATTAAATACCCATGGCCACGCAGAACACAGCCTTCAGGCCAGCCATATCATTATCGCCACCGGTTCGGTACCGGCGGCCGTCAGCGGTATCCCCGTAGACCAAGAATCGGTCGTCGATTCCACCGGCGCTCTGGCGTTCGAGCAGGTCCCCGAACATCTGGTCGTAATAGGCGGTGGTGTCATCGGCCTGGAACTGGGTAGCGTATGGCACCGCCTGGGTGCCAAGGTCACGGTACTCAATCGTGGCGAACAGTTCCTGTCCAAACTCGATGGCGATATCGGCCAGGAGGCATACAAACTCTTGAGCAAACAAGGCCTGGATATTCGTCTGGGCAGCAAGCCTCTGGAAATCAAGGCGGGTAAGTCGGGCGTAAACCTGAAGATTCAGACCGGCGATACTGAGCAAACCCTGAAGGCGGACAAAGTATTGGTTGCCACCGGCCGCCGACCCTGCACAGAGCGTCTGGGGGTGGAAAATATCGGTCTGAAATTGGATAACAACGGTTTCATTCTGGTGGACGATTTGTGCCGTACCAATATCCCGAACATTTTCGCCATCGGCGATGTGGTACGCGGCCCCATGCTGGCCCACAAGGCCTCGGAAGAGGGCATAGCCGTGGCCGAGACCATCGCCGGCCAACAGGGACATGTTAATTACAAGACTATACCTTGGGTAATCTACACCTGGCCTGAAATCGCCTGGGTAGGCAAGACCGAGGAGCAGTTAAAACAAGAGAAAATTGAATACCGGATTGGCAAGTTCCCTTTCAAGGCCAATGGCCGTGCCCATGCCATGGGCGCCACCGACGGATTCGTTAAAATACTGGCCGATGCCAGCAATGACCGCATCCTGGGGGCACATATCATCGGCCCTATGGCGTCGGAATTGATCAGTGAATTCGTCGTGGCCATGGAATACAGTGCCAGCGCCGAGGATATCGCCCGAATCGTCCATGCCCACCCTACACTGACCGAGGCCTTGCACGAGGCTGCCTTGGCAGTCGATAGACGCACGATTCACCTGTAGTTTAAGGAACCGATAATACTTCCCAATATCCAGTCCCAATGGACTGATTTGGTCCCCCACTGATAACTATGCTTATTTTCTGTTTTTTTTAGCTCACCCACCACCAGGCCCGACGGGGATTCTGGAAATTCACCCGAAAGCCACTCCAATACCGATCTGGTCTCTTTATTTGCTCGGTTTCTGCGTATATTATTCATTAGTGTTTTGCTGATGTACTACCAATAATAAGAATTCAGCCAAGGAAACCAAATACGGCTGCGAAATTTTTTAGCAGGATAAGAGGGGGGAAAGGGCATGTCCCTATACGCAAATCAAGATAGCCCTGACTTATTAGGGTCAAATATTCTCGTCGTCGATGACGAAAAGGCCAACGTCATTCTGCTGGAAAAAACCCTGGAAGCGCATGGTTATCAACACATCGTGGGCATCCAGGACCCACGTTTGATAATGTCGCTACTGCAGGAAAGAGAATTTGATCTGATTCTGCTTGATCTTAATATGCCCTATCTAAATGGATTTGATGTCATCAAGCAACTCAATGAAAGTACACTGACCCAGGTTCCACCGATTCTGGTGTTGACCGCTCAAAGCTCGCAGGAATTTCGCATCAAGGCCCTTACCATGGGTGCACGCGATTACGTCACCAAACCATTTGACCAAATCGAATTGATTGCCCGTGTACGCAACCTGCTAGAGGTCCAGTCCTTCCACCGCTATCTACGTGACCAGAACCTTTACCTGGAACATAAAATATTTGAACGCACGCATGCACTCACACGCACCCGACTGCAAATTGTCCAGCGCCTTGGACGTGCAGCGGAATATCGTGACAATGAGACCGGACTGCACATTATACGTATGAGTAAAATCTCAGCCATTTTGGCTGGTGAAATCGGCATGAGCCCCTATGACACCGACTTAATTCTCAATGCCAGCCCAATGCATGACATCGGTAAAATTGGCATCCCCGATCAAGTCTTGTTAAAACCGGGCCGCTTGGCCGCCGACGAGTGGGATGTTATGAAACAACATCCTGTCATAGGGGCCGATATCCTCTCCGGTGACGATTCTGATTTACTCTCCATGGCCAAATCCATCGCCCTGACCCATCATGAAAAATGGGATGGTTCCGGTTATCCCCACGGACTCTACCAGGATGAGATTCCTCTGGTAGGGCGCATCGTCGCCGTCGCAGACGTTTTTGACGCATTGACCTCGGACCGCCCCTACAAACAGGCATGGTCTTCGATAGATTCTCTGGACTATATCCGGGACAATGCCAAACGCCATTTTGATCCACGCCTGGTGGAATGTTTTTTTGACAACATCGAAACCATTCAAGACATCAAGAATGCATATGCCGACCCCCACTGATCGACCTTGTGTTTTATGGCGAGTGACATGACTACTTCTGGCGAGGTATTACAAAAAAAAATCGCTCGCTTGCGCACAGATTTCCTGCAGAGCATACCCGAACGTATCGAGGCTATTTACAACCTGTGGATTTTGCTAAAACAAAACACAAACAACAAGACAACCACCAATGAACTGATACGACTACTGCATAATCTGGCGGGAACCGGAGCAACCTTCGGTCATCGCCTGCTTAGCCAACGCTCTAAAGAACTTGAAATTCTCATATCCGCACTATCAACCGACAACCCCAAACAACTAACACCTCGCATACAAATCATAGATGAAGCATTTACGCAGTTGGCATCTACACAAGCGACACTCACGCCCCAGGAGTCTGCATCGACGGAAATAGAACACGTTGCCGTCAAGAACACCGAAACAATTCATATCCAAAGCGACGGCGGCGACCACTTGCAGCGGTTTGGAGATTATCTTCGTCAAGCTGGCTTTTCAGTTATTCCCTGGACTATTGAAACGACTCCTGCAGCTAAGCAACCTCAGGCAACCTCACTCGCGCTATTTATAGATATGGAGCACATTCCGTTCTCACCAGACGACGCACTTTCGCAGGCGTCCTGGCGTGACAGTTTACCACCTACCGCCAACCTTATCGCATTCCAGTCGAAAATCGATATCAAGGCGCGGCTTAAAGCTGTACGTCTCGGCGCAACCAGCATCATAGACCACGACCACTCCTTTGCGGCAATAGGAAAGAAACTTAGAGACCTGGCACTTCAGGCCAAGGAAAAGATATATCACGCGGTGATTGTTGATGACGATACCCAGGTCGCTCATTATTATGCTTCACATCTGCAATCTGCAGGCATCACAACGACAGTACTTTCCGATCCAGAGCAGGCTTTGGATATCATAGCCGACTTGAATCCGGACATTTTGTTGGTTGATATTATTATGCCAGGCTGTACCGGGCTAGAACTTGCCGCCGCGCTTAAGCTTGACACGCGCTTCGCCTTTTTGCCTATTGTAATACTCTCCTCACAGCATGATATATCAAACATTAACGCTTCGCGCGCCATCGGCGTTGATGATTTTCTAACCAAACCAGTACAACCTGAGCATCTTATTTCAGTCACCCTTTCTCGCATAAAACGCTTTCAAGAAATCCGCCAGCTCAACACCAATCTGCAAACAGCCATGCGCGAAAGCGAACTCAGACGCATCGCCCTTGACCAACACGCCATCGTCAGCGTTGCCGATCACAACGGCGTAATTACCTCTGTCAACGAGCGTTTTTGCACCTCATCAGGATACCAAGAACACGAATTGGTCGGAAAAACTCATTCTATTATCTCGTCAGGCCACCATACTGAACAGTTTTATACGCAAATCTGGTCAACGATAACTGCCGGTAATATCTGGCACGGCGTACTGTGCAACAAGAGGAAAGATGGAGACACCTTCTGGGTGGAAAGCTCTATTGTTCCCTTTAGCGAATCCGGCAATTCAAAATACCACTACATAGCGATAAGCACGGACATAACACGATTGATAAAAACCCAACACGCCCTAGGCAACTCAGAAAGGGAATTGCGCTCTATTCTTGACAACATGATCGATGTGTTTTTCAGGGTAAACAACCAGGGGACAATTGTTTTCATTTCCCCCTCCATTAGGACACTGACAAATTATCCACACCGCAGCCTTTTGGGACAACAGGCAAGCATATTGTTTGGCGACCCAGATTACTATGGAAGGCTCTCAAACGAAATCAAAACTCGCGGCGGCAAAGTGATTGACCATGAAACACTGGTACGCTGCAAAGATGGACATGATATCTGGACAATTATTACCGCCAAGTTTTTTTATCATGATAGCGGGGAGATAGCGGGAATTGAAGGCACCATCCATGACAACTCTGATCGCAAACTGGACGAACAGGAGCTTGTACAGGCAAAAACAAATGCTGAGAAGGCCAATGCTGCCAAATCACAATTCCTGTCAAATATGAGCCATGAGCTGCGCACACCGCTGAATGCCATCCTGGGTTTCAGCCAGCTACTCGCGTTAAACAACCCGAAAAATCTTAATCAGACGCAACAGGATAGCATTGATCACATCATTACAGCAGGCAATCACCTATTAAATTTGATCAATGACATCCTGGATATCGCCAAAATCGAAACCGGCCAAATCACACTAAACAGACAAACAGAATCAGTTGGACCTATATTGAAAGAGTGCCTGGACCTTTGCCGAGGTCTGACCGTAGAGCGGTTTCTAAGCATTAAACTGGTACACAACGATCAAAATATTTCTCCCGACCAATTGACCAAAGTTGACGCATACTTAACTACAGATCGCATGCGACTCAAACAGGCAATCTTGAACATCCTGACCAATGCCGCGAAATACAATAAGGAATACGGCGAAATAGTCATCACAATCCATCAGGATCCGGACAACCTGGCAATCGAGATCAGAGATACCGGGATAGGAATGGACGCGGTTCAGCTAGCCAGCCTTTTCACGTCATACAACCGGCTTGGCAGGGAACATACAAACATCGAAGGCAGTGGTATCGGTTTGATGATCACAAAAAACATCATTAATCTGCTGCATGGTGAAATTTTTGTCACATCATCCCCGGGCAAAGGCAGCACATTTCGCCTTGAGTTCAAACACGACACCAGGGCGTTAAAATTCGAAACCACACCTGTAGCACAATAAAAACTATGGAACTTTAGCCAGCACTACCGCCCGCCTGGGGGCGGGATACCCTTCCCTAGTCAGCCCTGGGTCATTGGCATCAAGAAAACTGGCTAGTGAATCGAACGGCATCCAATCGGTACAACGCTGCTCCAGTACACTGGTCACAGACACATCGACACAACGTACGTCACGAAAACCGCAACGAATCATCCACGTCTGCAACATATCGACGGATGGGATAAACCAAACATTCCGCATGCCGGCATAACGATCTTTCGGCACCAGCAGGGGAGCAAAATCCTGGTCAACCACCAGAGTTTCCAAAAGCAGCATACCACCGGGTTGTAAGGCATCCCGCAACTCACAAAGATGATCAATAGGTGATCGACGATGATAGAGAACCCCCATTGAGAGGACCAGGTCAAACGCTCGCGTCGGCGAAGGGAACTCCTCGAGCGTAGCCGGCAGGACCCACACAGGATGGCTTGGAAGGTAGTGCTTTAACGCCAAATACTGCATAACGAACAATGTAGCCGGCTCCAAGCCCAGCACTCGATGTGCACCCTGCCCCAAAAGACGCCAACAGTGGTAGCCACTCCCGCAGCCCACATCCAACACCCATTTGTCGCGCAAATCGGGCAGGTAGGGCTGGATTCGACTCCATTTCATATCAGAGCGCCACTCGGTATCAATCAATGTATCAAAAAAACGGAAGGGACCTTTACGCCAGGGGATAAGCGCCCGCAATGACTCAGTCAGGGCCTGTGTTTGTCTGTCACTCAGAGGCGCTGAAGACTCCAGCCGAACCTCATTATCTGCCAACTCCACACCCGACACGGGTATGCTGGGCAAAGCCAACAAGGCCTCCTGCCAGGCCGTCAAATGGCCATGTTTTCCTTCAAAGAGATTGGTACGGATCAAATTGGCCAGCACGTCAACCTGCGCCGAAAGGGGAGAGTCCTCTAGTACAGCAAATAAATCAGAATAGTCATAAAGACCTTCACGCCACATTATTCAAGCACCTGATGGAAACCGGCTCTACCGACAATAGGAGTTGTCAGAAAAAAGCGCCGGCTAAAGCCGGCGCCACTAATATAGCCAAAAAGAACAACATATTACTTTTTCTTTTTGGCACCGGGATAATCGCGCGGCAAATTGCCTGTGTAAACCTGACGCGGGCGCCCGATCTTCTGTTCCGGATCGTCCATCATCTCCATCCACTGCGCAATCCAGCCAACAGTACGTGCCATGGCGAAAATGACGGTAAAGGTATTGAGCGGAATACCCATGGCACGCAGGATCAGGCCGGAATAAAAATCAACATTGGGATAGAGCTTCTTGGCAACGAAGTAATCATCTTCCAGGGCGATGCGCTCCAGCTCCAGGGCTGTTTCAAACTGCGGTTGATTCTCGGAGCCCAGCTCCTTTAAAAGATCGTGACACATCTGGCGGATGATCTTGGCGCGCGGATCATAGTTCTTGTAGATACGATGACCAAAACCCATCAGCCGGAAGGGATCGTTCTTATCCTTGGCGCGGGCGATATATTTGGGAATCTCCGCAGGGCTCTCGATCTCATCCAGCATACGGATAACCGATTCGTTGGCGCCGCCATGGGCCGGCCCCCACAGACAGGCGATACCGGCTGCAATACTGGCAAAAGGATTGGTGCCCGAGCTGCTGGAGAGGCGTACGGTTGAGGTACTGGCATTTTGCTCATGGTCGGCGTGCAGGATCAGGATCAGCTCCATCGCCTTAACAAACAGGGGATTGATCTCATAGGCCGAAGTAGGCACGGCGAACATCATGCGCAGATAGTTTTCCACGTAGCCCAGATTGTTGTCGGGATAAATGAATGGCTGGCCAATGGAATATTTATAACTGGCAGCGGCAATGGTCGGCATCTTGGCAATCAGGCGATGGGCAGAGACCTCGCGGTGACTGGGATCGGTAACATCGGTTGAATCGTGATAAAAGGCCGACAGGGCACCAACAATACCCACCATAATGGCCATAGGATGGGCGTCATGGCGAAAACCGCCGTAAAAACGCCGCAACCCTTCGTGCAGCATGGTGTGACTCAGGATAACGGCCTGAAACTCTTCCAACTGCTTAGGCGATGGCAGCTCCCCGTAGACCAGCAGATAACAGACCTCCAGATAACTGCTGTGAGCAGCCAGCTGTTCGATGGGATAGCCCCGGTAGAGCAACACCCCTTTGTCACCGTCAATGTAGGTAATGGCGCTTTGGCAACTGGCCGTGGATTGAAAACCGGGATCATAGGTAAAGAGCCCCAACTCCTTGTTCAAACTGCGCACATCGATCGCCGAGGCACCCATAGTGCCTTCCACCACCGGCAATTCCACCTGTTTACCGGTGGCATTATCGGTGATAGTAACCGTATTTTTTGTCATATTGTTCTCCTTAATCCGCAGTCAATAGCCGTTACACCGGTCTTATGGGGTTGTCGGATTAATGCGTGTGTTATCCATCGATAGTGTATCGTCAATATCCGTATTGAGCTTAAGCGCGTCAGGTGGAACGGCATTCGAGTGACAAAGAATACCCCCCCCTGGTAAATACTGTCGATGGCCCTACAAAAACTTGTGGATGCGATACAATAGGGCCTTTCCCGGCATTCTAACAACCGATTTTATAAGCCCTATTGTAATGAATTCAGCGCGCTAAATCATTGCCATGGCGCGATGTTTCCAATCAACCAAGGATCAGACATGAGTAACACCTTTGACTTAATCGCCATCGGCGCCGGCAGCGGCGGCCTCTCTGTGGCAGAAAGGGCCGCCAGTTATGGGGCCCGCTGCGCCATTATAGAAGTGGGTAAACTCGGCGGCACCTGCGTTAATATCGGCTGCGTCCCTAAAAAAATCATGTCCAATGGCGCCAGCCTGGCCCATGCCCTGGAGGATGCCCGCGCCTATGGCTTCAATGTTAAAAACGAGGGCTTCACCTGGCAGACCCTGGTGGACGCGCGTGAAAACTACATCAAAGGCATTAACGACTGGTACGGCGGTTATCTGTCAGACAACAAGATCACTCTCATCCAGGGCAGTGCACGCTTTGTCGACGCCCACACCCTGGAGGTCAACGGGCAACAGTATAAGGCTGACCACATTGTCATCGCACCGGGCAGCACGCCGGTTATCCCCGATATTCCGGGCGCCGAACTGGGCATCACCTCCGATGGTTATTTTGCCCTGCGCCAGCAACCCAAAAAAGTGGCTGTTATCGGTGCCGGTTATATCGCGGTAGAACTTGCCGGCCAGCTGCGCGCGCTCGGCTCCGAGGTCACCTTATGCCTGCGTGGTGAACGCATCTTGAAGGAATTTGACACCTTGTTGCAGGATGTCCTGTTACAGGAGATGCGCGATGAAGGCATTAACATTGTCACTAATCTTCAGTTGCAAAAGGTGGAGCGTGACAACACTGGCAAGATCACCATACGCTGTTCGCAAAATGGTCAGCAAAGCGGTTTTGACACCTTGATCTGGGCAACCGGCAGACGCCCACTTGTGGATAACCTCAATCTCTCCACTACCGGTGTCAAACAAGATGACAACGGCTACATACTGACCGACGAGTATCAAAATACCAACATCAAAGGGATCTACGCCGTCGGCGATGTCACCGGCCGCGCCCAACTGACCCCGGTAGCCATAGCGGCGGCCCGGCGCCTGGGTGACCGCCTGTTCAACAATCAACCTGATCGCCACCTGGACTACAATAACATCCCCACTGTCGTCTTCAGCCACCCCCCCATCGGCACGGTAGGATTGAGCGAGGCCAAGGCCCGGAAGGTCTACGGTGATCAGGTCAAGGTCTACTCCACCCAATTCACGCCCATGTATTACGCCTTCACCGAGAGAAGACAAAAGACCGCCATGAAACTGGTGGTGGTTGGCAAGGAGGAGAAGGTTGTTGGCGTACACATCATTGGCCATAGCGCCGACGAGATGTTACAGGGATTTGCCGTGGCGGTAAAAATGGGCGCCACCAAGGCCGACTTTGACAACACGGTGGCTATTCACCCGACCAGCTCCGAAGAGCTGGTCACCATGCGCTGACAGGAGAGGTCGACATGAATATCCGCCCGTTCAAAGGCATCACACCGGTCATCGGTGAACGTGTTTATATCGATCCCATGGCCGCGGTCATTGGCCAGGTCACTATCGGCGATGACGCCTCCATCTGGCCCATGGTCGCGATCCGCGGCGACGTCAACACAATCACCATCGGCGCCCGCACCAACATACAGGACGGCTCGGTCTTACATGTCACCGCCGACCACCCCCATATACCCGGCGGCTATCCCTTAAATATCGGCGACGATGTTACCGTCGGGCATAGCGCAATCCTGCACGCCTGCACCATCGGCAATCAATGTCTGATCGGTATGGGGGCCACTGTGCTGGATAATAGCGTAATCGAAGACAGGGTTCTGATTGGAGCCGGGAGTCTGGTACCGCCCAACAAACGATTGGAGAGCGGCTTTCTCTATTTGGGCAACCCGGTGAAAAAGGCCAGACCGCTGACGGAAGGGGAATTACAGTGGTTAAGTTATTCCGCCGGCCACTACGTCAAGCTTAAAGATAACTATTTAGAATAAATAGTGCTTAAACGTTGGCGACCTTCAATGCAACATTCCTTTGTCCACCTGCGATGGAAACAGGGATGCCGCAGTCTTTTCCGCGTTTGAAAAGCGAATCAACAGGGCACGGGCATCGTCGACAATCAGATTTATCCGTGCCAATAACTCCTGATCGAATCCCTGATAGGTCAATGCCTGTTGTTGAAGGTGATCGATTTGATTAAGCAGATTATCCAATACCCTCTGACTGGCAAAAAAAGTCGTGCGGTAAATTTCGAGACTTTTGATCTGCATTACCCTTTGCTGCTCCCGCTGCGTACGCCGATCGACGAAAAAGCCGAAGCCGATCAACATCACTGCGATGA
This sequence comes from Proteobacteria bacterium UBA6915, assembly GCA_002450975.1. Classification (GTDB taxonomy): domain Bacteria; phylum Pseudomonadota; class Gammaproteobacteria; order UBA6915; family UBA6915; genus UBA6915. Next base: position 3,637 of record DKAX01000178.1, on the reverse strand, counting down.
TCGAGCGCATCCAAATTTCGTTAAGATCCGGAGGCAACAGCGCCACGCCGAGCTCATTTCCGATAAACAGAAAATGCAACAACGTGTCTATCAGCCAAAAACTCAGCGCCAGCAGCAATCCCAGAATCAGATATTGGTGGTTTTTCATCCCCACTCGCCCAAGTCACAAAAACAACCGGCAAAACCCGGCTTATAAATGCTCAGACTGACGCTATCGGCTTAAAAATCGATTTCTGAAGAAAGGAAAAACACTGTACGACGGCAGGAATCGTGCTATCCCGTTGATTATTATAATCTATTTTCCAAAGAGTAGCTGCTCGCGCAAAGTCTGTACTACCGATCGGGTTTCTGGGCGTACACCTCGCCAGAGAAAAAAAGACTCTGCGGCCTGCTCTACCAACATCCCCAATCCATCCAGGTATCGCTGCGCACCCCGCGCCTGGCACCACTGTAAAAACTGTGTTGGTCCAGGGCCATACATCATGTCGTAACAAATACTATCTGAAGATATAACCTTATCAGGCAGTGGTGGAAGGTCACCCTGCAGACTTGCGGCGGTTCCATTGATAATGACATCGAAGGATTGAGCGGGGAGATCCTGATAGCTGCTAACGCGTAGCTGGCCCAGGTTAGTGAAATCGGCCGCCAAGTGTTGCGCCTTGTCGAGCGTACGGTTGACCAGCAGAATCTCCAGTGGGAATTGCTGTAACAAAGGTTGCAGAACCCCGCGTACGGCGCCACCTGCCCCCATGAGAAGTATACGCCGCCCCTTGAGCTCGATGCCATTGGCCTGAAGATCACGTATCAGACCAACGCCATCGGTGTTGTCTCCATAGGAGGAACCGTCGGCCTCGAAACGAATGGTGTTGACCGCACCAGCCATCTGGGCACGTTCACTGCGTTTGTCCACCCAGCGCCAGGCATCCTGCTTGAATGGAACCGTGATATTCAGTCCTTTGCCGCCCGCCGCCTGAAAATTGCCGCAGGCCTGCGCCAATCCGCCATGATCAACCAGTATTGCGTCGTACACTATGCGCTGCCCGGTCTGGCGCGCAAACAGACTATGGATTTGCGGCGACTTACTGTGGCCAATGGGATTGCCCATAACGCCATAGGCATCGGCAGGTCGGTCAAAATCGAAGGGATCTGTCACGCGCTGAAGACACCCTTGAGGATAAAGAAAAACAGAATCGACAACAGCGCACCGGCTGGTAAGGTCACAACCCAGGATACCACGATGGTGCGAACCACATTCATGTTCAGGGCACCGATACCGCGCGCCAGACCAACACCCAACACCGCACCGACCAAAGTGTGGGTAGTGGAGATAGGCAAACCAGTACCCGATGCAATAACCACGGTCGACGCTGCCGCCAGCGTGGCGGCGAAACCCCGACTGGGCGTCAATTCAGTGATACCGGACCCAACGGTGGCAATGACACGATGCCCATAAGTCATCAAACCCAGGACAATGCCTGCTGCGCCCAGCAGCAACACCCAGACCGCCAGGGGTGAATTCTGTGCCACCACACCGTGGCTTTCCACCGTGCTGACAACTGCAGCCACCGGCCCGATGGCATTGGCGACATCATTGGAACCGTGTGCAAACGCCATGGCACAGGCGGTCACCATCATCAACACACCAAATACCTTCTCGACATTGGTGAAGTGAAAGTCGCGATCGGCAGCGGGATCTGTCTTTAAACGACGGATCATGACGATACCCGCTCCCATCACCACCAAACCCACCAATATCGCCCAGTAGATTTTCTGGTCCGCTGACAAATCCAGGCCCACGTGTTTCAAGCCCTTCATCAGGGTGACCAAGGCGATAATGAATCCAACCAGAAAGATATAAACCGGCACGTAACGGCGGGCGTTTGCCAAAGGGTCCCGGGTGTCCAGGATCAGACGCTGCACACTGATAAACAGGGCAAAGGCAATAACCCCGGCGACCACTGGCGACACCACCCAGCTCATGACGATAGATCCCACCTTGGCCCATTTCACAACTTCGATACCGACGCCGACAGCGGCAAAACCCACGATGGCACCAATAATGGAGTGAGTGGTGGAGACCGGCCAGCCAAAGCGCGAGGCCACCAGCAACCAAACGCCGGCAGCCAGAAGCGACGCCAACATGCCGTAGATCAACAACTCCGGTGAACCGGACAAGGCACCGGAATCGAGCATCCCTTTGCGGATGGTAGCCGTCACCTGACCACCAGCCAAAAAGGCACCGGCAAATTCGAAGATGGCGGCAACAACTATGGCCTGACGAATCGTCAATGCCCTGGAACCCACCGACGTACCCATGGCATTGGCCACATCGTTGGCGCCGACACCCCAGGCCATAAAAAACCCAAAGACGCAGGCCAGAATTATAAAGACGCTACCGTATTCCATCTGCGCCCCCTTACCTGGCTAGCATTAATTGCAAACGGCTGCCGACGCGCTGAGCGAGATCAGCCAAATGCCCGGTCCAGTCGATAACCTGGTAGTAAAACATGACATCCACCGGGTGCAGCTCTTTTTCTATCTTGTATAAGGCTTCACGAATCTGAACCTGGGCTTGATCTGACAGGGCCTCTATTTCATCAAGCTCCTTGATCATCTTGGCGACCAGTTCCACCTCATTACCACGAAACCCCGTCTCTACCAGCTCATCCAGCTCATTGATGGCCTTTTGTGCCTGATGCACGGCGGCGATGGATGATTTCAAATAATCGATAAAGCCCTGACCGACCGCAGCGGGAAACTCCATGCGTCGCCCCAAAACCAAACCGGCGATATCCTTGGCCTGATTGGCGATCTTGTCCTGCATGGTCAACACTTCCAGCAGATCCCGTCGGGAAACCGGCAGAAACAGCCCCTTAGGCAAGTGCAGGCGCAGCTGCTTCTTCAAGGCATCGGCCTCGTCCTCGAGCCGAGACACATCGGCCTGGAATTTGGTCGCCTTCTTCCAATCCTTAGCCAGTACAGCCTCAAAATAAGGGACCAATTCATCCACACAGGCCGCTACCTTGGCCATATGCTGTTGCAAGGGACGTATCGGCGACTTGCCGAACAGATCGAAAATAAAACTGGAACCGACCATAAACTCTCCCGGATTGAGCAAACGTTACAGGTGGAGACAGGTCACCCTTGCTTAAGCCACTGGGCAACCTGCTTGGCGAAATAGGTTAGAATGCCGTCGGCACCGGCCCGCTTGAACGACAACAGGGATTCCATGATTACCGCCCTGCCGTTCAGCCATCCGTTATTGGCTGCTGCCATCAACATGGCGTATTCACCGCTGACCTGATAGACGAAGGTCGGTGCACCGAATTGATCCTTCACACGCCGCACGATATCCAGATAGGGCATACCGGGCTTGATCATCACCATGTCAGCACCTTCGCGCAAATCCAACGATACCTCCCACAAGGCTTCGTCGCTATTTGCCGGGTCCATCTGATAGGTGTATTTGTTACCTGCCCCCAAATTGGCTGCAGAGCCGACAGCGTCGCGGAATGGGCCGTAGAAGCTGGAAGCATATTTGGCCGAGTAAGCCAGAATACGTGTATGAATGTGACCGGCACCTTCCAACGCCTGGCGAACTGCACCGATACGACCATCCATCATATCTGAAGGGGCA
>DKAX01000026.1 GCA_002450975.1 Proteobacteria bacterium UBA6915 | reverse complement strand
CATGATCGAGACCTTCGATTCGCTTACCTCCATGGCCTTGTTCAGTCAGGACGGCGGTATCGCCGCCGGAATCTCGCAGGCCTTGATTACCACCCAGTTTGGCCTGGTGATCGCGGTGCCGGGGCTGGTGATCAGCCGCATGCTCGATCGGCGTCAGGCGTCACTGCAAATGGAACTGGCGCAGATCAAGGATATCGTCTGTCAACGTTTTCACCCCGAGGTCAAAGCATGAGATACCGTGAACGGGATAACACAGAACAACAGGTCGATCTGTCACCGCTTATCGACATGGTCTTTATCCTGCTGATCTTTTTTATGGTCAGCGCCACCTTCGTCAAGGATATGGACCTGGATATTCAACGCCCCAAAGCGGCCAGCGCTACCGCCTCCAACAGCAAGGCGATACGGGTCTACATTGATCAACATAACGATACCTATATCGATGGTAAGTCGGTGCGCAGTTGGGTGATCCAGTCACGCGTGCGTGACCTGATCGCCAGCGGTGGCAACGATACGGTGCTGGTGGTGACCGACGAACACGTACCGGCCAGCAAGCTGGTGGAGGTGGTCGACCAGTGTCGCCTGGGTGGTGCCCGCGATGTCGGCGTCGTCACCCGTGGTGAGGCCGGCTAAGTATGCGCTTGTCGGTACGCAGTTGGTCGTTGGTGTGGATGGTGGGCGGCAGTGCACTGATGATTTTCGCTTTGGTGTTTCTCAATCGTGCCGCCGATCCGCCGGAGCGTCACGCCCACGAAAGCGAGATCGTCTTTAATAGTGTGCAACAGGCGGCCAAGCCCAAGGTGCAGCCGCAACGACCCAAGCCGCCCAAGGCCAAGCCGCGTCAGGCACCGCCGACTCCGTTGCTCGATTCCAATCTGAGCGGTATCAGTCTGGATCTATTCGACCTCGGCAACAGTGGCCAGGTGGATGATGCCTTGCTGGGAAATCTGGATAACGTGGTCATGAGCGGTGACATGGTCGATGTGTTGCCGCGCGCGCGTCTGCAGACACCGGTGGAGTATCCACCGCGTGCCAAGGCCAAGTCCATCGAAGGCTATGTGGTGCTAAGCCTGTTGATCAACACCCAGGGGCGCGTGCAGGCCGTCGAGGTGTTGGAGGCCGAGCCACTGGGTTACTTCGAGGATCAGGCCAGACGCACGGTGCAGCAATGGGTGTTCGAACCTGCCGAATACAAGGGCAAGGCGGTGAAGAGTTGGGCCAAGCAGACCATTCGCTTTGAGCTGGGGTAGTGTGATGCTGACGCGAATTTCGATTTTATTTTTTTTAACCGGCGTGCTGTTGGCTATACCGGTTTCAGCTAACAAGCCAAAGGCCGACAATATCGGACTGGCCGCGCTGTTGTTGCGCAGCGGCGACTATGAACGCGCCTGGGGTGTGATCAACACTATTGATACCAAGACCCAGGCCAAAGAGGCCTATCGCTATTTCACGCTGCGCGGTTTGATTGCACTCAACCGCGAGGCGTTTGCCGATGCACGTGATGCCTTTATCAATGCTGCTGCTCAGTCCAAGGCCGAGCCTATGGTGCATATTCACCTGGCGCGCGCCTACTACGGCCTGCGCGATTACGCCGCCTGCATCAGGGAGATCGATCTTGGTGGTGAAACCGGTACTGGCCAGGTCACTGTCTGGTTGTTGAAATCGGCCGCCTATTGGCAGGCGGGCGATCAGCAAAACAGTTGGTCCACCTTGTTGGCGGCACGTGAACGTTTTCCCGATGAGCGTCGTCTGCCGCGACAACAGTTTATGTTGCTGGCGGAGATGGGGCTGTACCAGGAGGCCATGACCCTGGGCAGCGATTATTTTCAACACTTCAATCCCGAGGCGCAAGACAGTATCGCCTTCGCCCAGACCCTGTTGGCCGGCGGCCAGGTCGATCAGGCTATCAGTTTGCTGGAAACAGCGCGCCTTCGTTTCGCTGATTCGATCAAGGTCAAACAGGTGCTGGCCCATGCCTACCTGAAACAGAAGCGTTACCACTCCGCCGCCGATTTGCTGGAAGAGGCGGCGCAAGGGGATAGCGCCTTGATCGCCGATGCCGCCGAACTCAGACGTAAGAGTCGCCAGCCGCAGCGCGCCCTCTATCTCAATACCCTGGTGCGCGAACAGGACAAGAAATTGAAACAACGCCTGGCCTTGTTGATCGAGAGCGGCCGCTTCAGCGAAGCGGTTCAGATGGACGCTGCATTAAAACGTGTCGGCTTGCTGGATAACCAGGAGATCCTCTACGCCCTGGCCTATGCCAATTTCAAGCTGGCCCGTTTCCCCCAGGCACAGCGTTATCTGGAAGGGATCAATCGCAGCGACTTGTTTAACAAGGTGGTGGAGTTGAACGGCGTCATGCAGGGTTGCACGACGCAACCGTGGAACTGTCTCTAGTCCGTTGGCGAAAAAAACGTAGTTGAAGCCATGAAATTGACCTATCCGATACTGTTTTTGTTTTCATTGTTTACTACCTGTGTGCAGGCTCAAGATGAAGCGAGGGTGATCCTCTACCTGTTCGACAATGGTGTGCCGGTCAGTGGCGCCCACGTACGTTTGAACGACAGTGCACAGGGCGATACCAACAAACATGGCGCCGTGCGCTTGCAGGCCGGTGCCGGTGACTATGCCGCGCAGATCCTGTTGCCTGATCAGTCGCAGTTTCAACAGAACTTGTCTGTCACCGATGCCGAATTCGTGGTGTTGATCCTGAGTCATACTGCCGGTGAAGCGGACTGGTTGTTGGAGCAGGAGGGTACAGCTGCCAGTTCAGTCAGCGCTGATAGATCGGTATCAAAAACAAAAGATAGCGACCAGCCGTTGTTACAGATCTCCGGCGTAGTTAGCGCCCATGAGGGTGGCTTCGCTATTCCCGGTGCGCGTGTTTACATCAGTGGCCTGCGCGGCAGTCTGCTGACCGATGCGCAGGGGCGCTTCTCCGTCATGGTACCGGCAGGTATCTACAGTCTCTCGGTCATGCACCCTGACTATAGTACGCAGACGGTCAAGAATCAGGATGTCATCCTCAATGAAGGTTATCACCACGAGTTTCGACTGACGCCGCAAGGTATCGAGTTGCAGGAGCTGGTGGTGGCGGCGCCTACCCTGGAGGGCGGATTTGCCGCGCTAGCCGACGAACAGCGCAACAGCGCCAATGTCACCGAGGTGATTGGCGCCAAGCAGATCTCCCAGGCCGGTGACAGTGATGCCGCCGGCGCCCTCAAGCGCGTGACCGGACTGACGCTGGTCGATGGTAAATATATCTATGTGCGCGGTTTGGGTGAGCGTTACTCCAGCACCACCCTCAACGGCGCCGGTCTGCCCAGCCCCGATCCCACGCGCAAGGTGGTACCGCTCGATCTGTTTCCTACCGGTATCCTGGAGAGCGTGGTGATCCAAAAGACCTACTCACCGGACATGCCCGGTGACTTCGGCGGCGGCAGCGTGCTGTTGCGCACGCGCGGTACACCGGAAGAGAAGGTGCGCAAGCTGTCACTCTCCATCGGCGGTAATGACATCAGTACCGGCAAGCGCGGTGATACCTATCAAGGTGGTGACATGGATTGGTTGGGCATCGACGATGGCACGCGCGCCATGCCGCAGACGCTGGAGTCACTGACCGATGGTGGTCGCAAGTTGCTGGTGCTGCAAAACAATGCCACCAAGGAGGCGGCCGGTGAATCCCTGGCCAATAACTATGCCACCCATAGCAAGGTCCTGCCCGCCGATGTCGGTATCAAGGCCAACTTCGCCAATCGCAACGAGCAATACAATGCCAATTGGGGTTGGGGTTATAACCTGGCGCTCAACTACCACAACCAATGGCGTCGCCACAGTCAGCATCGCGTGACCTATGGCCTGGGTGGTATCGACGGTGGCCTGGTCGCCTATGACGATGTAGAGCAGACCGACACGGAGAACGAGATCGATGTGGGCGCCATGTTGAACCTAAGTTTGGAAATCGGTAACAACAACGAGATCGAGGCCATGACCCTGTTGACGCGCAAGACCACCGACACGGTCTATCGCGATGAGGGTTATCTGTCGGAGAATGACCTCACCGTGCACGACACCACCCTGGAGTGGGTGGAACGTCAGTTGTTCACTCAACAGCTCTCCGGGCGTCATATCCTGCCGTCATTGAATGATCTGGCAGTCGACTGGGTCGGCGCGTTCGCCACGGCGCGGCGTTATGAACCCGATACGCGTTTTTATCGCTATGAATTGCAGGACGACGGTCGCTATGCCTTTTCCCAGGAGGGGCAGTCCAACGAACGTTCCTTCGAAGACCTGCACGACTATACCTATAGCGGTGCCATCAATTTCACCTTGCCCCTCTACACCTTATTGGGCAGCGAGGCGGCCATCAAGAGCGGTGTGAGTGTCGAGAGCAAGCGCCGGCAGAGCAACTATGCGCGTTTTCGTTTCCAGACCGACTGGTCGACCAATGACATCGATCCAGATGAGCTTTATTCCGATTCTCCGGAAGATATCCTGGTGCCGGACAATATCGACAACCAGGGCTATGTCCTGCGTAACACTACCCTGCCGACCGATAACTACAATGCGCAACAGGTCATCTCCGCCGCCTACCTGATGGCCGATGGTGCGATCGGCGATAGCGTGAAGGTGATGGCCGGTGCACGTACGGAGCAGGGCGTGCAGGTGGTGGAGACCTATCAGTTGACCTCGCCCGACGAGAGTCATGTATCACGCCTCGAGCGCAGTGACCTGTTGCCCGCCGTTAGCGCCACCTGGTTGGCGAGCCGTAAACACCAGTTCCGTTTCGCCTACAGTCAGACTATCAACCGGCCTGATTTCAAGGAGTTATCGGAGGCGCCTTACATCGATCCGGAGACACGTGATGTGGTGATCGGCAATCCGAAATTGGATCGCGCGCGCATCACCCATTATGACCTGCGTTGGGAGTGGTACCTGACGCGCTTCGAGACCAGCAGTGTTGCCGTTTTTTATAAAGAGTTCGAACAACCCATCGAACGTGTCATCCGCCTGGGCGCCGGTGGCGTGCACAGCTTTGCCAATGCGGTAGCCGCGCGCAACTATGGCGTCGAGGTGCAGAGCCGTTTCTGGTTATCGCGCCTATTGGGCGATCATTTGAGGCGATTTTATCTGGAGAGCAATCTGGCCATGATCGATTCCGAGGTGGAGTTGGGTCAGGCCGGCGCGCAACAGACCCATCAAACCCGTCCATTACAGGGACAGTCGCCGTGGATCGCCAATTTTACCTTGGCCTATGAGAATCTGGTGACGCGCACACATGCCTCGTTGCTGTTCAACAAGATCGGTGCGCGCATTACCAGCGTCGGTACCTCGGGTCTGCCCGATGCCTACGAGCAACCGGCCGCGCGCCTCGACTTCGTCTGCAAACAGGAGTTGTACGAAGGCACGCTCGATCATTTGAATCTGCAGTTCAAGGCAAAAAATATCCTGGCACCCGACATCATCATCACGCGCGGTGATGAAGTGGAAAAATCCAAACAGAGCGGTCGCAGTTACAGCTTGACCCTTGAATATTCCTGGAAGTGATTTGTTGTTTACTTGTAACTGCCATGCAATTGTAAAACCTCTGTCATAAAGTGCACCGACAATGACGGCTCATTGAACTATACACGAGCTGTCAAGGAGCAACTTCCGATGATCTACCAAAAAAAATTAGTAAGCCTGATTGTAGCCTCAGCGATCGCCTCCATGGCGGGCTGCGGCACCGGCGATAACAACGATAACGGCGACAAAAAGAACAAGGATCTGCATGCCGGTCTAACCGATAATACCGTTGCCCTGTCCAATGACAATATCTATGTACTGGCCAGCGGTTTCCCCGGTACCGTAATCGGTAACGGTGATGCCGCCGACGGTGATGCCACCAATGACGATCATATTCAATTGAAGATCGATGCCGGTACGCTGATCCTGGGTAATGCCCAGGAGGCACTGGTGGTTACGCGCGGTTCCAAGATCGAGGCCAAGGGTACTGCCGCCAATCCTATCGTTATGACTTCCAAGACTCAGTTCGATAACTGGGCAGCCGGCGGTGACGGTGAATCCGGTCGTGGTGAGTGGGCGGGCTTTGCCCTGATGGGTTATGCGCCGACCAACGAGTGTGGCACACCTTGCGATGTAGCCTCTGAAGGTGAAATCGGTGCCTATGGCGGTGACAAGAACGATGACAGCAGCGGCGATATTGAATATGTGGTCGTGCGTCACGCCGGTAATGATATCGACGGTCAGGGTAACGAATTGAATGGTTTGACCCTGTTTGGTGTCGGTTCCAATACCAAACTCAGCCACATCCAGGTCCACAAGGGGCTGGACGACGGTATCGAACACTTCGGTTCCAGTGATTTCATGGACCACGTCGTGTTGACCGATAACCAGGATGACAGTTTTGACTGGGGTCAGGGATACACCGGTGGTGTTCAGTTCATGGTTGCCAAGCAGGCCGATGACAAGAGTGATCGTCTGATCGAGGCGGATAATGACCACGCCAATCCCGATGCCACACCGGTATCACAACCGCGCCTGGCCAATATCACCCTGATGGGTTCCGGTACCAACACTACTTCCGGTGTATTGCTGCGTCGCGGTACCGGTGCCAACATCCATAACGCTGTGGTAGCCAACACCAGCGGTATCTGTTTCGATATCGATGAGCTGGCCACCATGGTGCGCGCCTACGATAAAGATGCCAGTGCCTACACCGGTAAACTGACTGTAGAAAACAGTTTGGTGAATTGCGCGACTTCATTTGTCGAGGCCGATCAGGACTTCGATGGTGACGGTGTGAAAGATACTTTCGCCTCGCAGGGTTACCCCAATGTCGCCGACTGGTTTGCCAACTCAGGCAGCAACAATGACAGCGCTGTAACCGCCAATGTCGATGCCGCCGGCATCCCGCAAGGTACCTTCGCCGCCGCCGTCAGCAACAAGTCTTTTACCGCGCCAGCCGATAGCAAGTTTGTCGACACCGGCTATGCCGGTGCCTATGACCCTGCCGGTTCCAACTGGACTGCTGGCTGGACCGTGAGTTTGAACGGTAACAAGACTGTCTGGAAACCCGCCGTGACTCCGGTTGCCGATGGTACCTGTCCTGCTGGTACTACCCTGGTGGGTGCAATTGATCTGCCTGCAGCCGTAGGCGGTGGTCAGATGGATCTGTGTCAGATGGACCGTCGCTACGACGCCAGTGACTTTGCCAACTAATAATAAATACAAAAGACTCCTAAGTGATATTACCCACGGGGCGACATTGTCGCCCCTTTTTTTTGTCTTAAGAAACGTCACCCAGCAACTGTGTATCATCGTGGCTATAGGCTGGCGAACAACAGCAGAGAAAGCGCAACCGATTGGTGCCGGTGTTGGTTATGCAGTGTGCAGTGCCCGGGGCAATGACAATGCTGTCACCGCCAACGACGGTAAATTGTTCATCACCCAGAGTCATCACACCTTCACCTTCAATAATGAAATAGAGTTCCTCGGTTATCCCGTGACGATGCAATTGTGTACATTCGCCCACTTCAACAATCGCCTCCGCTAAGCTTTGCTTGCTGTTGGCATGGTGTTGCGGATGCAGCAGCTCACGGATGGTGGATCCATCCTTGGTGACATAGGCGGGTACATCGCGATAGTGGCTGAGTCTTGGTTTCATGTCAGATAGGGTGCGAACAGGCTTTTGATCGGTTGCAGCGACTCTTCCAAATTGAGCGGTACCGCCTGGGAGAAGACACTCAGTACAAAAAAGGCGTTGGCGGCGGAGGCATCGTGACGTTTGTTTTGCGCCTGCTTTAACCGTTCGATCATCGCAAGATTTATCACCTCGAGTCTCTGATAGATCTCTTGTAATCCGCCCAGATCCAGTTGTGCTTCCAGGCCTTGCTGTTTGCGGAAATATTGCGCCAGCAGATACATGGAGGTGGCGCGTAGCACGGTTTCATCGACACTGGCCATGGGCAGGTGAAAGCGGGCCATGGGACGGAAGAACACCGTATGCGGACAACCGCAGGTGGCGGAGATCAGACCGATCATGGCACTCAAGCCGTTTTGCGCAGTGGTGTGGCGATAGATGGTGCGATCGGGTAGCGTGACATCCACGTAGACCCGTTCCTGTGAACCCAACTCGGTGGTGCGCTCGACGACGTCGATCAAGTGCAAGGCCATGGGGCAATATTTGTGTTGTTTGCTATCCAGTGGACAATGGTTGCACTGCTGAAAGGTGAGTTGCGCCCATTCGGGCGCCATTGCCGGCGCAGTATTGAGTAACCGACCGTCGTTGGCATCCAACTTCAGATCAAAGACTTCGAACTGGCCGTTGGGCAGGGTATAACGATATTGAATCTGTATGGTTTGGCTCATGGTGTGCGACTTTTGGATACCTGCAAAAAGTTTAGCAAGTTATCACAGCTGTCACCGGGCGGTATTACCTGTGTTTCACAGCTCTCCTGTGAACTTGTCCGGGTTTGCCCCGGACCTGGCGCACATCGGGTAAATGGATGGCGTAGTTAGATCGCTATTCGATGGCGTGCCTATGACGAAAGTGCCTGAGGTATGCATTAGTACAAGGTTTTGTTTGATAGCTTGATACTGCCTGTCGAAAAGGGCTGCGTCGACGCACCCGGGCTAATAGTTCAGGGGCATAATTGAGAGTTCATAGCCGATAAGGCAGGCATATCCCAGGGCGACCAAATAGATAAAGTGACGACCGCGCAGGCGGCGAAACAGGCGCGCCTTGTCCAGCACCAACAGCGTCATGATACCGAAGGCAGTCAGGCCGTATTTGATGGTTAGGAACAAGGTGGTGTCGGTGCGGATGAGAAAATCCATGAAGGCATTCATCTCCTTGGCGCCGTGGTTGAGCAGGTGCAGGGTGAACAAGGCATCCAACAGACACAGGACGACGACGATCATGGCCAGCCAGCCCAGATGACGGTCGTAGAGGTCGATATGATGATTGTCCTCCAAACGGCGTTGTTGACGACGGCGGCCTTGCACGGCATGCCGGTTGAGCCGGTAGTCCGTCTTGCGCCGGTCATCGCTGCGACGACAACTGTCCGTTGACTGTGGGGGGCGAGTAACTTGGTCCACGGGTTCACTATGCCTTGTTATCAAAGCCGTGATGATACGACGTAAAGCCAATCATGGCAAAAATAATATGGGTTTATTCGGTGCTTACGCCTAGGGTCTGGATAATGTTGAACAGCCGTTCCAGCCGTTGCAGCGGGTCGTTGAGTTGTAGAAAGTGTTGTTTTTGATCGAGTTTTAAGGGCAGAAGCTCGGCCAGGCGGCCGCCCACCCAGCTGGCGTTGTCGTAGTGGCGGGGGAGTTTGATATAGGGGTGGTTGAGGCTTTCCAGCATATTGCGCAACAGGTCGACCATGGGCTGAAACTCGGCCGGAATGGTCACTGGCGGCTCATCCGGTAGCAGCTCAACCCGCGCCCGGGTCAGGTGGTTGGGCAGGACCTCGACCTCCAGGATGCGAAAACGTTGGCCGCCGCGTACGGTGATGCCCAGCAGACCGTCGTTACATTTATGCCAGTAGCTGATGGTGGCCAGAGTACCAATCTCGTAGGTTTGGGCCGCTTCGCCTACCTCCTTGCCCTCGCGGATCAGGCAAATACCGAAGGCACTCTCGGTGCGCATGCACTGGCTGACCATGTCCAGGTAACGGGGTTCGAAGATGCGTAGTGGCAGGGGGCCGCCGGGAAAGAGTACGGTGTGCAGGGGAAACAGGGGCAGGGTGATGATATTGGCCGGGTCAGTCATGCCTTTCTCCCTCCCCCCAACGCCTGACCAGTTGCTGGGGCAGGTGCAGGTGATCCAGGATGCGCGCCGTCATGAAATCCACCAGGTCTTCAACCTGGGCCGGGTTGTGATAAAAGCCAGGGCTGGCAGGCATTATCGTCACTCCTATCCGGGCCAGTTTGAGCATGTTCTCCAGGTGGATGGCCGAGAGCGGAGTCTCGCGTACCACCAGGATCAACTGGCGTCTCTCTTTCAGCGTGACGTCGGCGGCACGCTCGATCAAATTGTCACTGGCACCATTAGCAATCGCCGACAAGGTGCCGGTGGAACAGGGGCAAACCACCATGGCATCGGCGGCGTTGGAGCCGCTGGCCACCGGTGACATCCACTGATCCTTGCCGAAGACCTGAAGCTGCTCCGGCTGGCAGGCGTAACGGGCCTGGAAGAAGGTCGCCATCTCCGTGGGTCGCGACGGCACCGTCAGTCCCAATTCTGTGGCCATGACTACCTGCGCCGGTGGTGATACCAACAGATAGACCCGGACCTGGCTTTGCAGCAGACACTCCAGCAGGCGCAATCCATAGGCGGCACCGGAGGCGCCGGTTATGGCCAGGGTGACTGTCTTTACCGGATTCGACATTGTCTGCGCCACTAAGCCTGTTTGGTCTTGCCGCTGCCCCGCAGTTGCAAGGTCTTGAGCAGCTTGTCGTGTACTCCGCCGAAGGCGCCGTTGCTCATGATCAGGATATGGTCGCCAGGCCTGGCCGCGGCCGTTACCTCTTTAATCATAGTCTCGATATCGGATAGCACACGCCCTTTCCTCCCCAGTTGTTGCCCCACCGGTTGCAGGGACCAGCCCAGGTCGGGCGGGTTATAAAGAAAGACCAGATCGGCCGCCTGCAGCGAGCCGGCCAGTTTGTCCTTATGTACCCCCATGCGCATGGTATTGGAGCGTGGCTCCAGCAGGGCGAGGATGCGTGCCTTGCCGACCTTGTGGCGCAGCCCCTCCAGCGTGGTGGTGATGGCCGTGGGGTGGTGGGCGAAGTCGTCGTAGATGGTGATGCCGTCCACTGTGCCGCGTATCTGCATGCGTCGTTTGACGTTGGCGAAGTGGCTTAGCCCTTCGATGCCGTGGGCTACCGGAACACCGGCGTGGCGTGCGGCGGCGATGGCGGCCAGGCCATTGAGAACGTTGTGCTTGCCTAGCAGATCCCATTGCACTGTGCCTTGCGGTTTGCCCTGCAGGCAGACGCGGAAGCTGCTGCCGTCGTCGGCTACCTGGTCCACGCTCCAGTGACCGCCGCCCAGGGCAAAAGATTCCACCGGGGTCCAGCAACCCATGGACAGCACTGACTGGATGTTGGCGTCATCCTGGGGGGCGATGATCAGGCCGTTGCCGGGCACTATGCGCACCAAATGGTGAAACTGGCGTTTGATGGCATCCAGATCGGGGAAGATGTCCGCGTGGTCGAACTCCAGGTTGTTCATGATCAGGGTGCGCGGCCGGTAGTGAACGAACTTGGAGCGCTTGTCGAAAAAGGCGGTGTCGTATTCGTCGGCCTCGACGACGAAGAAGGGATTGTCGCCGGCCCGGGCCGATATACCGAAGTTCTCGGGGATGCCGCCGATGAGAAAACCGGGATTCAGCTTGGCGTGTTCCAACACCCAGGCCAGCATGGCCGAGGTGGTGGTCTTGCCGTGGGTGCCGGCCAC
>DKAX01000182.1 GCA_002450975.1 Proteobacteria bacterium UBA6915 | reverse complement strand
CTCGGTGGTGGGCGAGCGCTTCGTGCGCGCGGCCAACATCGCCCTGGAGGAGAACATCCCCCTGGTGTGCTTCTCCGCCAGCGGCGGCGCGCGCATGCAGGAGGCACTGATCTCCCTGATGCAGATGGCCAAGACCAGTGCGGCCCTGACCCGTTTGCAAAAGCGTGGCCTGCCATTTATTTCCGTTCTTACTGACCCGACCATGGGCGGTGTCTCTGCCAGTTTTGCCATGCTGGGTGACATCAATATCGGTGAACCCAATGCCCTGATCGGTTTTGCCGGTCCGCGTGTCATCGAACAGACCGTACGTGAGACCTTGCCGGAGGGATTCCAGCGTAGCGAATTTCTGGTGGAACACGGTGCCCTGGATATGATCGTCGACCGTCGGGATATGCGCGATCGTCTGGCCCGTGTCCTGACCATGCTCACCAAGCAACCAGCGGCCTGATCTCTCTTCCCGGTGAGGCCGGTGCCCCTCTGTGGTAAAACCTGAATCCCTTGAGCAGTGGCTGAGTTACCTGGAACGACTGCATCCCAGCGAGATCGAGCTGGGATTGCAGCGTGTCAGTGAGGTCTATCAGCGACTTTGCGGCAGCGCTAAACCCTCATATAAAGTGATTACCGTTGCCGGTACTAATGGCAAGGGGTCCAGTGTCGCTTTGTTAGAGGCCATTTATTGCAACGCCGGCTATCGCGTCGGAGCCTACAGCTCACCCCACCTGGTGCGTTACAACGAGCGGGTGCGCGTCGATGGTTGTGAGGTGGATGACACCGCCCTGTGTCACGCCTTTGAGCGCGTCGAACAGGCACGCGCTGACACCAGTTTGACCTATTTCGAGTTCGGTACTTTGGCGGCCCTGGATATCTTTAACCAGGCGTCGCTAAATGTGGTCATCTTGGAGGTGGGCATGGGCGGGCGGCTGGACGCGGTGAATATCGTCGATGCCGATGTCGCCTTGATCACCCCCATCGATCTGGATCATCGGGCCTGGCTGGGTAATACCCGCGAACAGATTGGGGCGGAAAAAGCGGGTATTATGCGTGCAGATCATCCGGTGGTTTGCACCGATTTATCTGTGCCTCAGTCTGTCCGCGCAAAGGCCAGTGAACTACGGGCGCCCTATTGGGGTCTCATGGAACAGTTTGCCTACCGACAGCAAGATAAGGTATGGCACTGGAGTAGTGACCTGGTACGGTATCGGGATTTGCCCTTGCCGCGTCTCCACGGAGAGCATCAGCTACAGAATGCCGCCGGCGTACTCATGTGTGTAAATCTTTTACAGACAGAGAGGCCGGTGCAGGAGCAGGCTATCAGACAAGGGCTGATGGAGGTTAGTCTGCCGGGTCGTCTGCAACGGATCGCGGGGCCGGTGGAGCAATGGTTAGACGTGGCCCACAATCCGCATGGTGCCAGGGCATTGGCAGCTGCCCTTAATGCGATTCCGGCATCTGGTCGTACTTTGGCTGTGATGGGGTTGCTGGATGATAAGGATGTAGAAGGCGTATTGGCACCTTTGGCGTCGCAGGTGGATGCCTGGTATGTTGCCACGCTGGCGACGATACGTTCGGTACAAGCGGTGGAATTGGCAGAAAAAATGCAGCAATGCGGCATAATGACGCCGGTTATGCCTTTTGACAGCTTGTTGGACGCCCATGAACAAGCTATGTGCGACGCCCGGATGGGCGACAGGATTGTCGTGTTTGGCTCATTTTACGCGGTCGGTGCACTGCTTTCGACGTTATAATAAATTAACTAATTGTTATGCTCCAGGAGCGATATGTGCTGGAACTTAAATTAAAACAGAGACTTGTAGGCGCTGTGGTGTTGTTGGCCTCAGCGGCTTTGCTAGTGCCGCTATTGTTCACCGGACAGTCTCAGTTTGATCGTAACCTTTTTGGCAGCAATATCCCTGACAAACCAGACTTCGGCTTTGACGGCGACATCAGTCCGGAGGACAAGCAGCTTCGTCCGCCGCGTCGTGAACGCCAGGCCTTTACGCTGATCGACGAGGCAAAGACGCGCAAGGTGCCCGCTAGTACGCCTTTGTCGCAAGGTGAGTTGTTTACCAAGGACAAGGGCGAAGGGAGCGATAAAGAGGTGAAATCGCCGGTTGCTTCACAATGGGTGGTGCAGGTGGGTAGTTTCGCCAAGCGTGACAATGCCATGGAATTGCGCCAGCAATTGGCTGATCGTGGCTACAGCGCCTTTGTCAAAAGCTTTCAGAGTGAGCAGGATGCTTTGTTTCGAGTCTACCTGGGTCCCGAGATCAACAAAGAGAAGGCACAAGGGGTCCAGGAAAAGCTGGCTACAGAATTGCAGTTACAGGGCCTGGTAAAGGTTTATCCCAGATAGCATCAATATCGTCCATTCTGCTACAATAGCCGCCTTTGGCGACCTTGCGCGGCTGTCCGGCGTAAGGGCACATGCAGCCTAAGCTGATGCGAGGATTCCGGTGCAACCGATGGCGACACCTGCCCACTCATGATCTGGGTTGATTATCTCATCTTGATCGTTATTACCGTCTCCGTGGTGATCAGTATCGCACGCGGTTTCGTGCGCGAGGCCTTCTCGCTGGCCGGTTGGATCCTGGCCTTCTGGGTTGGTATCAGTTTGGCCGATCGCTTTGCCGGTCTGTTGGAATCCTCCATAGATACCCCTTCGATTCGTTACATTATTGCCTTTACTGGACTGTTTGCCCTGACCTTGATTGTCGCTACCGCCGTCAATCATCTGGCCAGTCAGTTGGTCGAAAAGACAGGTTTGAGCGGCACTGACCGCATGGTGGGTATAGTGTTTGGTTTTGTGCGCGGCATTATAGTGGTTGCAGCCCTGGTATTCCTGGCCGGCCTGACTGCCTTGCCGCAGGATCCGTGGTGGAGAGAATCACTGTTTGTCGAACATTTTCATGATCTGGCACGTTGGGTGAGCCGTAGCGTGTTGCCTCCGAATGTTGCGGCCAATCTTCTATAAAATCACCGGCCGTGGACGATATATTTCCAGTCGTTATTGTTAAAAGTTAGTTGGGGACCCTTTTATGTGTGGAATTATCGGTATTGTAGCCAAGGGTGAAGTCAATCAGGCGCTGTATGACGGATTGACGGTATTGCAGCATCGGGGGCAGGATGCGGCAGGAATAGTCACCTGCGATGATGGTCGCCTGTTCCTGCGCAAGGATAACGGCATGGTGCGCGATGTGTTCCATACCCGCCATATGCTGCGCCTACGCGGCAATATGGGTATAGGTCATGTGCGTTATCCTACCGCCGGTGTATCGACCTCGGCTGAGGCGCAGCCATTTTATGTTAATTCCCCCTATGGCATTACCCTGGCTCACAACGGCAATCTGACCAATACCGAGGCCTTGCAGAAGGACCTGTTCCGCGAGGATCGCCGTCATATCAATACCGATTCCGATTCCGAAGTCTTGTTGAATATATTCGCTCATGAATTGCAGGTGTTGAACAAGTTGACCATCAACGCTGATGATGTCTTCAAGGCGGTTGAAGGCGTGCATAAACGTTGTCGCGGTGGCTATGCGGCTGTGGCCATGATCACCGGCTACGGAATCGTGGGTTTCCGTGATCCGCACGGCATTCGTCCCGTGGCCTACGGCCAACGCAAGGGCGAGCAGGGTATGGAATATATCATTGCCTCGGAGAGTGTAGCCATGGATGCCCTTGATTTTGAATTGGTGCGCGACCTTGAACCTGGCGAAGCAGTATTTATCGACGTGGAAGGTAATCTGCACACGCGCAAGTGCGCGCAAAAAACCGTCTATTCGCCCTGTATCTTCGAACACGTCTATCTGGCACGTCCCGATTCCATCATCGATGGTGTTTCTGTTTATAAGGCACGTTTGCGCATGGGTGAAAAGCTGGCCGACAAGATATTACGTGAGCACCCGCAGCACGATATCGATGTGGTTATCCCCATCCCCGACACCAGCCGTACCTCAGCCTTGCAGCTTTCCTACAAATTAAATCTGCTCTATCGCGAAGGTTTTATCAAGAACCGCTATATCGCCCGTACCTTTATCATGCCCGGGCAAAAACAGCGGCGTAAATCGGTACGCCAGAAACTCAATGCCATCGATCTGGAGTTCAAGGACAAGAATGTATTGCTGGTGGATGATTCCATCGTGCGCGGAACGACCTCCAAGGAGATCATCCAGATGGCGCGTGACGCCGGGGCGCGTAAGGTGTTCTTCGCGTCGGCAGCGCCACCGGTGCGTCATCCCAATGTCTATGGCATCGATATGCCCTCGGTGCAGGAGTTGATTGCGCATAATCGTGATAACGTGGCGATCGCTCAGGAGATCGGGGCCGATTGGGTGGTCTATCAGGATCTGGAGGATCTGGTGCAGGCGGTGAAAAAGGGCAATGACAAAATCCAACGTTTCGACACCTCCTGTTTCAATGGCGATTATGTCACTGGTGATGTTGATCAGGCCTATCTGGATCGACTTGAGAACATCCGAAATGATGCTGCCAAAAGCAAACGCGACAAGCAGGATAATTCCATCATCGATTTGCACAATCATTCGTAAGATGTCGGGGCGGAGGTTGACATCTCCGCCCCATTTGGCTAGATTGAAGCCATGTTATAAGAAGTTAGCGCCGATTTGATTCAGCTTGCGGGCGCTTAATAAATCCAGCTAAAGAGAGGCATGCCTGCTTTAGCGATCGCTGAGCGGGTTTTTTTTTGCCCGCCCGAAACCCATGACCGGAAAGAAAGGGGTTGTTATGCAACAAGATGAATGGGATCAATATGCGCTGGACACTCTGGCGGTACGTGCGGGGCAGCAGCGTACCAACGAAGGCGAACAGGGTGAGCCTATATTCACCACGTCCAGTTATACCTTCGGCAGTGCAGCGGAAGCTGCAGCGCGTTTTTCCGGCGCGGAGCCGGGCAATATCTATTCGCGCTTCACCAATCCCACGGTNNCTATTCGCGCTTCACCAATCCCACCGTGCGCACCTTTGAACAGCGCCTGGCAGCCCTTGAAGGCGGCGAGCGCTGCGTAGCGACGGCCTCCGGTATGTCGGCGATATTGAGTACTTGTCTGGCCTTGTTGAAAAGCGGTGATCATATTGTCTCTTCCCGCGCCATCTTCGGTACCACAACAGTGCTGTTTAACAACTACCTGGCAAAGTTGGGTATTAGCACCAGTTATGTTTCACTGACCGATCTGGACGCCTGGCGCAACGCAATCACGCCCAAGACGCGCCTGCTGTTTCTGGAGACGCCGTCCAACCCCCTGACCGAAGTGGCGGACATCGCCGCCCTGGCG
>DKAX01000169.1 GCA_002450975.1 Proteobacteria bacterium UBA6915 | reverse complement strand
TACACAGAATTTGTTACATTCTCTAAGATAGGGTTTGTTTGAATTTTTCGCTTGCGGCAGATGCGGAACAAATATACAAAATTTTTCTATTCAAACTGCTCCAACTGCTCACTGACTGTTAACCACTCCTCCTCCAGTTCCTGTGCCCGTTTGTCGTGGTTGGATTTCTCCAGCAGCAGTTTTTTCAATTTGTCTTTATTGGCGGTTTCGTAGATTTCCGGTTGTGCCAGTTGTTGTTCCAGTTCTGATAACTGCGTCTGCACCCTGGCCAGTTCTTTTTCCACCTTTTGCAGTTGCTGGCGCAGCGGTTGCGATTGTTTACGCTTATCCGCTTCTTCCTGGCGTTTTTGCTTGCGCGCGGCGGCGCTGTGTTGTGCCTCTTCGCTGGCGGGTTTTTCTGCGTTAGTGGATTTGTCGCGGTCGAGGAGCCATTGGCGGTATTGCTCCAGGTCGCCGTCGAATTCCTGCACACGACCGTCATCGACCAGCAGCCATTGATCGGTGACGCTGCGCAGCAGGTGGCGGTCGTGGGAGACGATGATCAGGGCACCTTGGTAGTCTTGCAGGGCCAGGGTGAGGGCGTGGCGCATCTCCAGGTCGAGATGGTTGGTGGGTTCGTCGAGTAACAGCAGATTGGGGCGCTGGTAGATCAAGAGAGCCAGGGAGAGGCGCGCCTTTTCACCGCCGGAGAAGTTCTTGATGCTTTGCAGGGCCTGATCACCGTGGAAGGCGAAGCCGCCCAGGTAGTCGCGCAACTCTTGTTCACTGGTCTGTTTGTCTATGCGTTGCAGGTGCAGCAAGGGCGAGGCGTTGTTGTCCAGTTGTTCCAATTGATGTTGCGCGAAGTAACCGATGTGCAGATCGCGCGCCTTTTGCAGTTCGCCGCTTTGCTGTGCCTGTGAACCCGCCAGGGTTTTTATCAGCGTTGATTTACCTGCGCCGTTGGCGCCCAGCAGTCCGATGCGGTCGCCGGGCAGGATTTGCAGGTTGATGTTTTTCAAGATCGGCGTCTCTGCATAGCCGACGTTTACCTGTTCCAGTTTCAATAATTGAGTGGGTAGTTTTACCGGCGCCCGAAATTGAAAATGAAACGGGCTGTCGACATGGGCCGGCGCGATCAAGGTCATGTGTTCCAGAGACTTCAAACGGCTCTGCGCCTGACGCGCCTTGGTCGCCTGGGCACGGAAGCGGTCGACGTAGTGACGGATGTGGGCGATCTCGCGTTGTTGTTTTTCATAATTGGCCTGTTGGTTGGCCAGGGCCTGAGCACGAAGTACTTCGAAGGCGCTGTAGTTGCCGCGATACAGCGTGCCTTTTTGCTGTTCGAAATGGACGATGTGGTCGCACAGGCCGTCGAGGAAGTCGCGGTCGTGGGAGATCAATAATAAGGTACCGGGGTAGCGGCGCAGCCACTCCTCCAGCCACAGCACCGCGTCCAGGTCGAGGTGGTTGGTAGGTTCGTCCAACAGCAGCAGGTCGGAGCGGCACATGAGTGCCTGTGCCAGATTGAGGCGCATGCGCCAGCCGCCGGAGAAATGTTCCACCGGCAGCGACTCCTGGCCGTTGGTGAAACCCAGGCCGTGCAGCAGGCGGCCGGCGCGGGCGGGGGCGGTATAACCGTCGATGGACTCCAGGCGTGCATAGCTCTCGGCCAGGCGTTCACCCTGATGGGCCTCCTGGGCGACTGCCAGGGCTTGCTCGATCTCACGCAATTCGCGGTCACCATCCAGGACATAGTCCAGCGCACTTTGGCAGCCGGCGGGTATCTCTTGCGCCACATGGGCGATGACCAGGTTGTCGGGCATCAGGAATTCACCCTGATCGGCGCTGAGCTGGCCGCGGATCAGGGCAAACAGGCTGGATTTGCCGCAGCCGTTGGCGCCGGTCACACCCACCTTCTGGCCGGCAAAGATGGTCAGAGTCAGGTGTTCGAACAGCTGTTTTTCGCCCCGGTGCAGGCTGATGTCATTGAAATTCAACATGGCGCGGCAGTGTAGCAATATTTACCGCTACCGGCGATGGCGTCAGGTGGTTATTCGTGGGCTATTCTTATTAAGTGGCAAGACTTCACGGTGTTGGAGGGTTTATGGGTGCAGGTAAGGCGAAATTTGTATTACTGGGCGTAGTCATTGCTGCGCCACTGGCGGCCATGCTAGCCCCTGAGGATGTGCCCAAACCGGTTGCACAGTCCACAGATGCCACTGTCGATGCGCAAAAGGCGCCACCGGCGGTCGATCGCGCTGGCATGCTCTACGAGAACCATTGCCGCGCCTGCCATGAGGCCAATGCCCACCTGCGCGATCAGCGCAAGGCGCGTAACCTCGACGAGATCCGTGCCTGGGTGACGCGCTGGTCCGGCGAGCTGAAGCTTCAATGGGATTCTCCAACTATCGAGGCCGTGGCACTCTACATCAATCGTCGTTATTATCAATATCCCGTCAGCCAAGAATAATCGACTATGAATGTTGCAGCTTTCAGTAATCCCGACAGCGAGACCATCAAGGCCTTTCTGCAAAGTATCAAGACTATCGCCGTGGTCGGATTGTCACCCAAGGCGAACCGCCCCAGCTATAAGGTGGCGGCGGCCCTACAGGGATTCGGTTACCGCATTATCCCGGTTCGACCGGCCGTGGATGCGGTGCTGGGTGAAAAGGCCTATCCCGATCTGGCTGCCATCGGTCAGCCAGTGGATCTGGTTGATGTGTTCCGCGCCCCTGAGTATGTGGATGAGATAGTCGATGCCTGTATCGAACTCGCTATTCCCGCTATCTGGTTGCAGGATGGTGTGGTCAATCAGGCCGCTGCCGTGCGTGCGCGCAAGGCGGGTATGTTTGTGGTCATGGATCGCTGCATTTACCGCGATTATCTGAGTCTGATAGGCCCTTCGGACGCTGATTGATTCTCCATGTGTGATTGTGGCAGTACCCATTCCTACGACGATTGTTGCAGGCCTTTTCTCCAAGGTGAAAAGGCCCCCCAAACCGCCGAACAACTCATGCGAAGTCGATACAGCGCCTATGTGCGCGCCGACGCCGGCTATTTGCTGGCTACCTGGCACAGCTCGACCTGCCCTGAAAACATCGACTTCTCTCAGCCGGTCAAGTGGTTGGGGTTGGAGATTGTCGGACATGTCGACGGCGGCGCGCAGGATGAGCGGGGGGAGGTGGAATTTAAAGCCCGCTTTTTCCAAGAGGGTGTGATGAGCTGTCTGCACGAGCGCAGCCGTTTCGTTCGGGAGCAGGGGCAGTGGCGTTACCTGGACGGCCGTGTCGTAAGGCACAACGAAAAAATCGGGCGCAATCAAGCCTGTCCCTGTGGAAGCGGTAAAAAACACAAGCAATGCTGTGGTAAATAGCTTTTCTAAATAGTCCCGCCCCGTGTGCCGATAGTTTTATCGGGTACCTATTTTGTTATCAATCCTGTGACCATATTGAAGATCGAACAGCCGCATTCCAATTTGGCGGGTGGAGAGGGTTTGCATGACAACGTCAGGCGACGCATGGTCGCTGAGTTGTACAGCAGTCTGATCTCCGCCACGCTGGTTTCCATTGGCATTGGCCTCTGTACCTCTCTGGTGCTACTAAAATTTGTGCCGGTTCGGGCGGCTATGATCTGGTTTGCACTGGGGCTTGGCGGCTATCTGGCGCGTTTGGTCTATTTACGCACGATAAACAAAGTGTTTGTCGTTGAGTACGGGGCTACAGTCATACGCCCGCCCCTCTATCTGTTTGTCCTCTATTCCGGCCTGGTCTGGGGATTGGGCGTGCTCTATTTTCTACCCTACGCCAGTTTCGCCTACCAGGCCTTTTTGATGACCTTTCTGGTCGGTATGGCGGCCGGTTCAGTGATTCATTATTTTTATTCCCCTAGCCTAAACCGTTTGTTTGTATTGACAGCGACTGTGCCCGGATTGGTGTGGATGGCGGTGCATGATGAATTTTTGCAAAAGATCATGGCCGTCGCTGGATTTTTGTTTGTGGGTTCGTTGTTAATGGTTGCCAGGAGATTGTATTCGGCGGTCTATCACAGCTATTCGCAACAACTAACCAATGAGTTGCTAAATACCGATTTGAACACGATGTTGTTGCGTGTCGAACAATCCAATGAACAGCTCAACGAAGAGATCAGGGAGCGATTACGGGTCGAGCGTTCATTGCTGGAAAGTGAAGAGCGTTTTCGCATGTTGTCACGTGCAGCCACTGAAGGCGTGATTTTGCATAATCGAGGCACTATCCTCGATGTCAATGAGGCGGTAGCGCGTATTTCTGGCTATTCGGTGAATGAACTCAAGGGCATGTCAATTTTCGATCTGATTCCATCGGAGTATCATGAACGGATCAAGACGCGCCTGCAGAATCCGAACGATGAGGCCTTCGAGATATACGGTCTGCACAAAGATGGCGAACAGGGGCCTATAGAACTGCAGGCGGTTTCTGCACCCTATCAAGGCCAAAGCATCAGAGTGGTGGTGGTACGCGATCTCCGTCAGCGCAAGGCTATGGAGCTGGAGGTGCAGAGGTTGGCCACCGCGGTTGCCCAGTTGGATGAGGGTTTGGCCATTACCGATCTGGAGGGGCGTGTGGTCTATTGCAACAACGCCTATGTCGAGATCGCCCGCACCAGTTTGGACCAGATTAAAGGCAGCAGGCCGTTTGTCTTTACCTGTAGCGACACTTCACCCGGCGTGTTCGATGCGGTTCATCGCGCCTTGGCCGATGGTCGCTCCTGGGTTGGGAAATATGTCAACAAGCGCAGCGATGGTCATGACTATCATGAGTGGGCGGTCGTGGCACCGGTCATGGGTGAGCGTAACCAAGTGATGAACTATGTGGTCGTAACGCGCGACATTAGCGATGAGATCGTCCGCGATGAACAGCTGCGTCAGGCGAAAAAACTGGAGTCGGTTGGCACGTTGGCCGGCGGCATAGCCCATGACTTCAACAATATTCTGGCCGGGATTATAGGTTACGCAGAACTTACCATGGGTGACGTACCGGCGGACAGTGATACTTACCACAACCTTGAAAAGCTGGTTCATGCCGCTGGGCGCGCCCGAAATTTAATCAAACAGATCCTGGATTTCAGTCGTTTGTCGCCCAAACAGGTGCAAGTGCTTGACGTCGTGGAGGTAGCTGGTGAGGTGGGCATATTGCTACGTGCCGTTGTACCCAGTTTCATTGCCATCAAGACCAATCTGTCGGAAGAACCGTTACGCGTAGCCATGGACCCTGGTGATCTGCACCAGATGCTCATGAACTTGGGGGTCAACGCCAGTCAGGCGATTGGTGACAACAACGGAGTAATTACCCTGACCGTCGACAAGATAAAAGACAGCGAGGCGGCGCATCGACTTAACCTGCAGCGGGGTAGTTATGTTCGTATCCGCGTCAATGACACCGGTTGTGGCATGACCCGTGAGGTCCAGGAGCGTATCTTCGATCCCTTTTATACGACCAAGGAGGTCGGTGCTGGTACCGGTTTGGGTTTGGCCACGGTACATGGAATCGTGACCGGGTTGGGCGGACAGGTGTGCGTGGATAGCGTCCCCGGGGCCGGCAGTACCTTTACTCTCTATCTGCCCCTTGCCGAATCCGCAGGGGCCAGTGGTGATCAACAAAAACAACAGGCGTTATAGCCAGCGTCAGGCTGGTTGCTGTTGCCGTGCCGCCTCGATTGCCGCGCACAGATCAGCCGGTTGTACACCGGGTATATCCAGATCCAGGTGTTGCCAGCATTCCTCAATCTTTTTTCGCAATTCCGTCGGCTCCAGGGGACTGCCGGTAAGCAGCGTTGCCAGTTGGTCCACGCCTTGCGCGGGCTGACAGGTGAAGTCACCGCTGATTAGCAAATCGACGATATGATTGGCCTTGTTCAACAACTGGACGCGGATCAGTCCACCGGGTGCCTTGTGGGCGGAGGTGGTCAGGTGGGTGTCGGCGGAGATCTTGATCCCCATGGCGTCGAAGCGCCTTCCCTTGGCATAGGTCCATTCCGGATCACTCAAGTCACGGACAGCCGCAGCGATAGCTGCCTGCTCCGCCTCGCTTGCCGCATCGGTGACCGGTTTTAATCCCAGGGTCTGTTCAATGTGTTGTAGAAACAGGTTTTTGACTACATCGCGAGAGGGCAGTTTTGGCAGTTCCCGGGTCATGGTGGTCATATAGTCATTCAATCCCTGGCGCAGCTTGTCACGAAATTTCTCAGATGGCACCTTCAGGCAGCGTGCCATGGTCTCGGTGTCGAAATCGAACAGAAAACTACCCACCACCAGGGTGGCCTGTTCGATGGTGGCGGCGCCGGTACCGCCGATTTTGCGTCCATTTACGTGGATATCATTGACCGGGCGCATGACCGCATCGATACCGAGGGCCTGGTAGGTGCGTACCACAGGTTCGATAAACTGTTGATACAAGTCCTGTAGTTGCCTGGGAACGGTCGTTTGCGGGAAGATGAAGTGAAAAAACATCTGATTGTGATCCAGGTAGACTGCGCCACCGCCCACGTGGCGGCGTATGATGGGTAAGCCCTGGGACTGGCAGTAGGACTCGTCCACCTCCAGGGCTATTTCCTGATGCAGACCGACACAGACATAGGGGGCGTTGGGGTTGACCAGGGTCAGCACCGGGATGTCGTCCGGGCGCATGACCTGGGCTATACCGTGGAAAACTGCCTGGGATTCCAACGGGTTGACGAAACCGAAGTCGAGGACGCGTAGCTGTTTTCGTGAAATCATGTCACTTTGTCCTTTTTTATACTGAGTCTATATGGTACTCTTTTGCTTGGTTTTTAAAGGGTGCCGCCTGTTCAGGTCGTAGCGCCTTTCGTGCAAACTTAACATTCTATCTATGGAGGTGTTCCCGTGGGTGTACTGGTCGGCCGTAAGGCTCCTGATTTTACCGCTCCTGCCGTTTTGGGCGATGGCAAAATTGTTGATGATTACAATTTTACCAAGAGCGTCAAGGGTAAATATGCAGTGGTCTTTTTCTATCCGTTGGATTTTACCTTCGTATGTCCGTCTGAGCTGATCGCCTTCGATCACCGTATCGACGAGTTCAAGAAGCGCAATGTGGAAGTGATTGGAGTCTCCATCGATTCTCATTTCACCCACAACGCCTGGCGCAACACCCCTATCAACAACGGCGGTATCGGTCAGGTGAAATACACCCTGGTGGCCGACATGACCCACGCCATCTGCAAGGCCTACGACGTTGAGACCCCGGCCGGCGATGTAGCCTTCCGCGGCTCTTTCCTGATCGACCGTGACGGCATGGTGCGACACCAGGTGGTCAACGATCTGCCCCTGGGCCGTAATGTCGACGAGATGCTGCGCATGATCGACGCCCTGCAGTTCACCGAAGAGCACGGCGAAGTCTGCCCTGCCGGTTGGAAAGAGGGTGACAAGGGTATGAAGGCCGATCCAAAGGGTGTGGCCGAATACCTGGCCGGCAACGCCGACAAGCTGTAAGCGCTTCGGATTGTTGTTCGCGGCCCGGCATGGGGGACCATGCCGGGCCTTTTTGTCTTGCTCGCGGTGAATGTGTACACTAGCCGCAACATCAGCTATCGGGAGTAAATCATGGTTGTTTTCGAAACCTCACTCGGCCCCATTAAAATCGAGTTCTATCCGGACAAGGCCCCCATCTCCGTGGAGAATTTTCTGCAATACGTGGATGACGGTTTTTTCGTCGATACCATTTTTCACCGTGTCATCCCCGGTTTTGTCATCCAGGGCGGCGGCATGACCGAGGATATGCGCCAGAAGAAAACGCGCGATCCCATCAAGAATGAAGCCGATAATGGTTTGAAAAACGAGCGCGGCACGCTCTCCATGGCCCGCACTCAGGTTGTCGACAGCGCCACCTCACAGTTCTTTATCAACCTGAAGGACAACGCCTTCCTGGATCACGGCAGCCGTGACTTCGGTTATGCCGTGTTCGCCAAGGTGATCGAAGGAATGGACGTGGTCGACAAGATTGCCGCGGTCAGGACCGGTAATAACAGCGGGCATCAGGATGTACCCGAAGAGCCGATCAAGATCCTGTCGGCAGCGCGGGTGGAGTAGTAGTTTTAGCGGCGTGCGTCATCAAGACGATGATGGCGCTTGCCGATATTATAGTCTTTTCCTTCTCGCGTTAATCGGCGGTGCAACCGAAACCTATGCAATCGCTCTTCTCCTACAAGCAATACTGGGCCAAGCGTTTTGGCCGCGCACCTTGCCTGCCCATGTCGCGCGCCGAGATGGAGCGGCTGGGTTGGGATAGTTGCGACATCATCATCGTCACCNNGCCAGCCTGCGCCGCATCGCCCATTTCGATTACTGGTCGGAGACCGTGCGTCGCAGTGTGTTGCTCGACGCCAAGGCCGATATGCTGGTCTACGGCAACGGCGAACGCCAGGTGGTGGAGATCGCCCATCGTCTGGCTGCCGGTGAAACCATCGACGCCATTACCGATATCCGCGGCACTGTCTTTGTGCGCAAGCAACTGCCTGCCGGTTGGTCGCTGGTCGACTCCACGCAACTGGACACACCGGGTAAGGTGGAGCGCATTCCCGATCCCTATGCTGAGAGTGCAGGGTCGCCGGTTGATGAAAAACCAAACCAAACGCGGGTCGAGTTTAAGCCGCGGCGCACGGTAAAACTGGACAGCGAACGCACGGTGATACGCCTGCCCTCCTATGAACAGGTGCGCGCCGACAAGGTACTCTACGCCCATGCCTCACGCGTGTTGCACCTGGAGACCAATCCGGGCAATGCGCGTGCCCTGGTCCAGCAACACGACAACCGTCAGGTGTGGATCAATCCACCGCCGTTACCCTTGACCACCAAAGAGCTGGACGCAGTGTTCGAGCAGCCCTATACACGCCAGCCCCATCCCGACTACCAAGGGCGGCGCATTCCCGCCTATGAGATGATCCGCTT
>DKAX01000207.1 GCA_002450975.1 Proteobacteria bacterium UBA6915 | reverse complement strand
TGAAAGAAACTGTCGCGAAACACCTGAGTGAAAAAGATCTCCACGCCATTTTCCGCCAGACGCTTGAGATCGATACCAGCACGTTTCAGGGCATCGAGATCGTCCACGGGAATACCATTGATGCGCTCCATGACCATGACCGTCTTACGACACCAGGGCCAGTAGACCTCGGGTACATAAAGCAGGGGCGAATCGAGAAAATTGCGCCGCAACTGAGAGGCCGAGGCCGCCTCGCGCATCAGGTCCAGTTCGTCCAGGATGGTCTTTTCGAACTCCGCCACCACCTCGCGTGGACGCAGACGGCGGGCATCGCTCCAGAAGCGTTCGGCCAGATCGGCAATGACGTAGAGCAAAGAGACGTCACGGCGAATGATCTTGTCGATGGCAGGGCGCAACACCTTGACCACCACCTCACGCCCATCACGCAGGCGGGCCAGGTGCACTTGGGCGATGGAGGCCGAGGCTAAAGGTTGCTCGTTGAACTCGCTGAACACCTCATCCAATGGCTGACCATAGGCCCGTTCAATCAACTGCCGGGCAAGTCGCCCGTCGAAGGGCTTCACGCGATCGCGCAGGGCGGAGAGCTCCACGGCGATATCGGCGGGCAACAGGTCGGGCCGGGTGGAGAGGATCTGACCGAATTTGACAAAGATCGGCCCCAGGTCCTCCAGGGCACAACGGATGCGCAGACCACGGGGCAGACGCTGACGCGGAATCCAGAACCAGGGCAGGAGATAAAACAGCCAGCGCAACGGACGCAGCAGATGGGCGGCGAGGATAATATCCTCGAGACCATGCTTGAACAGGACAAAGTTGATATAGATCAGACGCAGAATTTGCTGCATAACGCCGTTACGCCCCATCCCTAGTGAATCCGGACATGGCCATCAATCCAGACGACGGCGCAGACGGGCGATGCGCGCCGCCAACCTGTCGGTATCATTGCGCAAGGTGTCGACGGCTCCAATGTAATCGTTCACTTGCGCCGCCAGCGGCAGATCGCGGCTCTCGAAACGTAAATACTCACTGACATCCAGGCTCAGGTTCTGCAACGCCTCTTTGCCCCAGCTAAAAAACCCCTGGGCGGCGCGGTTCAGTTTGTGGGCGGCCACATCCCCCAGAAGGCGCGACAACTGCTCCTCCCAATCCACATTCACACCTTGCAGCAGACGCTGAAAACGCTGACCGGTGTCGCTGTCACCCTGCATGCGGATCTCGCCGCGCAGAACGCCATCCCCGCCCTGGCCGTTGGCCAGCAGACGGGCCAGGGTAAAGGGTTCGGCGGACATCAAGACATCGACCTGCGCCGGGGCATGGCGGGTCACAGTGATCCCGGTGGTATCGACACTGAAATAGAGGATCACCCCGGTGCCGCTCAACTCGACGGCAACGCAACGCCCGGCCAAACCCGCCAGGCGGCGGCCGCTTTCGATATCCAAGGAAATATAGTGATTAATGGCCTTTTCCAACTGGGCCAGCATCAAGGCGGGTAACATCAGTGCATCTCACTTATCAATTGATCCAGACTCTTCAAGCCTTCGTCATCCACCTCACCACCCCAGGCCTCCATGACAACGACGCTGTTGGCCAGTTTGTCATGAAAACCCTGTCGGCGTTTATCAAACAATACCCAAAAAAATCCAAGCCCCAGGGGTAACAGTGAGACAAAATAACCCAGATAGCGTATCACGGCCTGACGTGGCGTGAGTGCTTTAAAGGTCGTCGCATCGACCACGCGGCAACCCATAAGAAACTTCCCCGGGGTGGCGCATAGCTTGATCCACAAAAAAATGGTCAACGCCCCCGGTATGATCTCGTCCACCAGAAAAGACAAGGGATCAGTACCCAGCTCCGCCTCGCTTTCCAATCCGGAATAACCAAAAAACACCAGCATGAAAATGCCGCTGATAATGGACCAGATAACCGCATCCAGGACGGTGGCGGCAAAGCGGGTGCCGAAGCTGGCGTAGGTCGCAGGTGCCTGCGCCATTAAAATTTGTATCCCCTGTGCAGGGCGACGATGCCGCCGGTCAGGTTGTAGTAGTCCACCTGATCGAATCCCGCCTCCACCATCATCGAGCGCAGACTCTCCTGATCGGGGTGCATGCGGATGGATTCGGCCAGATAACGGTAGCTGTCAGCATCCTTGGCCACCACCTTGCCCATCAGGGGCAGCAGTTTGAAGGAATAGGCATCATAGACCTTACCCAATCCTGGCAACACCGGCTTGGAAAACTCCAGCACTAGCAAACGTCCACCGGGCTTCAACACCCGTAACATGGAACGCAGGGCCAGGGCCTTGTCGGTGACATTACGCAGGCCGAAGGCGATGGTAATGCAGTCGAAATGGTCGTCGGGAAAAGGCAGGTGTTGGGCATCCACCTGGGCGTAGCGAGTGTTACCCGTAATACCCTTGTTCAACAGACGTTCGCGCCCGACCCTGAGCATGGAAGCGTTGATATCGGCCAGCACCACCTCGCCCTCGTTACCGACCTTTTCGGCAAACTTGCGCGCCAGATCGCCGGTACCGCCGGCCAGATCCAGCACCCGCTGGCCGCGGCGCACACCGCTCAGTTCGATGGTGTAGCGCTTCCACAGGCGATGGATTCCGAAAGACATCAGGTCGTTCATGACATCGTATTGATCGGCCACGGAGTGGAAGACCTCGGCCACTTTGTGGGCCTTCTCCTCCACGGGAACCTGTTGAAAACCAAAGTGGGTGGTGCGCTCTGACATGGATTCTCCCCTACGCCGTCAAGCCTGGCCGTCGCCAAAAACCGGCGTTCATCATACCATAAACGAATCAAACACCTGTTTTATAAGGTAAATAAAACCTGGGTGGCAACTTACTGCACCAATCAAACAATAAAATCAAACACTTGCGTCAAGTAAGCTGTGTTAATAATTATTATATGCAAAAAAAATGTTGATTTGTTCACACTCTCAACC
This sequence comes from Proteobacteria bacterium UBA6915, assembly GCA_002450975.1. GTDB lineage: Bacteria > Pseudomonadota > Gammaproteobacteria > UBA6915 > UBA6915 > UBA6915. Next base: position 1,351 of record DKAX01000207.1, on the reverse strand, counting down.
TGACACGGCTCCCAAAATACCCATATAATTAAACTACACAAATACTCAGGTCGTGGAATATGCAAGCTATCAGTAACCTCTATCATACCGTTCGCTTCCATTGGTACGGCAGGGATCGTGGCAACTGGAATTTTGCGGCTATCATCGCCGGCATGATCCTGCTCATTGGCAGCGCCGTTTACCTGGTTATCCAGCAACAGGCACAGGCACGGGAAGTGGAATGCCTGGCGCGCAACGTCTATCACGAGGCACGTGGAGAACCCAAGGCCGGTAAATATGCTGTCGCCGAAGTCACCTTGAACCGTGTCAGCTCCAAATACTACCCCAATAAAGTGTGCGACGTGGTCTATCAACAGAACTGGGATCGACTGCGCAAACGCTATGTCAGCGCCTTCTCCTGGACCGAACTCTATACCATGGAAGACAGGGACAGTAAGGCCTGGCGTGAGGCCGTAACTATAGCGCAGGATGTCTACACCAACGGACCCACCGGTAAACTGGAAGGGGTGCACAACTATCACGCCAAGAACGTGCGCCCCAGCTGGGCACGCAAAAAACAGCGGGTGGCCGCGATAGGCCGGCACTATTTCTACCGGCTGGATTGAGATACTCAAAATAAAAAAAGGCGCCCTCAGGCGCCTTTTTTTACCCTTCAGGCTTTACGGCTGTGGCCGGCCGCCTTCAGTTTGTCCAGATACTCCTGCCACAACGCCGCCTGGTGTGTACCCAGGTGGTATAACTCCTCCCAGGAATAGATACCGGTGTCGTGGCCGTCGCTGAATACCAGTTGCACGGCGTAGTTACCCACCGGCTCGATCTTGTCGATACCCACATCCTCCTTACCCAGCTGTAACACCTCCTCGCCGGGGCCATGACCGCGCACCTCGGCGGAGGGTGAATAGACGCGCAGAAATTCGCAAGGCATTTCAAAACGACTACCGTCGTCGAAGGCGATCTCCAGTTTGCGCGACTTCTGGTGCAGGTTGATTTCGGTTGGCGTGTACTTGGCCATTTACAATTCCTCTATGCTTGGTACTTACAAAATATAGCGACTCAGGTCTTCGTCCCGGGCCAGGGCGCCCAGGTTGTCATCGACGTAGGCAGCAGTGATCTCGATGCTGACGCCGCTGCGATCGGAGGCCTCGAAGGATATCTTCTCCAGCAGGCGCTCCATCACGGTATGCAGGCGGCGCGCGCCGATATTCTCGGTGGTCTCATTAACCTGCCAGGCCACCTGGGCGATGCGATCGATGCCATCCTGGGTAAAGCTCAGTTGCACACCTTCAGTCTGCAACAAGGCGGCATATTGCTCCGTCAATGAGGCGTCGGGCTCGGTCAGGATGCGCACGAA